>JABSOG010000316.1 GCA_013216025.1 Algicola sp.
TAATTGTCGTCTTCTTTGAGGTAAAGAATTTGCGCCAGTTTGGCTTTAATTTGTGATTGAATCAGGCTGGCTTTGGGATCGGCAAAAATTCGCCTGATTTGCTCCATGCTTTGGCGGGTCTGCTGCACCAGAGATCTCACCCAGTCTTCTGATGATGAGGTTGGGAATCGGGTGGCCATGACATATTCATCAGACAGTTTGGTGTACATTAGGGTATTGCCATTGATTTGGGTCAAAACTTCCTGCTTGTCTTTGAGCGCTGCAAGGTTTGTGCTATCAAAGTTGTCATTGTCGCCGGTTTTACTGAGCAGCGCGCTGTCGACCGATTCACCTTCACAAAGCTCCTCATTACAAAGCTCTCCATTACAGTACAGTTGGGCGGCGCTGACCAATGGGTCGGGTTTTAACAGCTCAAACGTGGCTTTGGCCATGTCTTCGTGGGATTTGTATTGGCTGATATTGTTGGCCAGATGGCGTAATTTGCTGATCCGCTTTCTTTGCATCGACAATTCAATTTGCACTTGCACACGGGCCAGTAATTCATCTTTAAAAAACGGTTTGCTCAAATAGTCGTTACCGCCACAGTCAAAGGCTTCGACCAAGTCTTTTAATTGGTTGCGGGCGGTTAAAAAGATCACCGGCAATTGGTAAGTTGAATAATGTTGACGAATTTGTCGGCAGGTTTGATAACCGTCGAGGTTTGGCATCATCACGTCAAGCAACACCAAGTCAGGCTTTTGCTGTTCAATCAATGCCAGTGCCTGAGTGCCACTTTGGCAAGGCGTGATGTTACAGGCACTTTTGGCCAGATGGTTCAGTACTATTTGCAGGTTGACCGGTTCATCGTCGACCACCAGAATATTAAAATCTTCGCCACCGCTAAGTGCTGTTTGGTCAACTAGGTTTGTTTTAACGGGTGTTGAATTTTGATTGTTATACAGTTTGGGGATCAAAATCTGGGTATTCTCGGGGGCTTCTTGGCTGGCCAAAAGGCTGAAGCTAAAGGTCGAACCTTCGCCCAGATTTGATACCACACTGAGTTGCCCGCCATGCAGTTCGACCAGCTGCTTGGTGATTGACAAGCCCAATCCGGTGCCACCTTGTGCCCGGGTAGATGAGCCATCTCCCTGTTCAAAGGCTTCGAATATACGTTTTTGATGTGCAGGGGCGATGCCTTCGCCGCTGTCTTGTACACTGACTTCAATTCGGTCGTCAACTCGCTTGGCACTGACGGTAATAAAACCACTTTGGGTGAATTTTATCGCGTTGCCCAACAGGTTTTGCATCACCTGTTGCAATCGCTGTTGGTCACCTTGAACACCTATATCTTCGGGCATCTTATTGTGCAAAGTGATATTTGAGTTTTTTAGCAGGTGCGCATTAATAGAAAAAAGCTGATCGACTAATTGACGCAAGTTGAGGGGGCGCAAGTTTAACTGGATTTGTTTGTTTTGCAGACTGGCCGTATCAAGAATGTCATTAACCAATGTGGCCAAATGACGGCTACTGGAGATCACATGTTCGAGTGTACGGTGTTGTTCAGGGGCAAGGTGATCAAACAACGACTCGCTCAGGCCGATAATGCCTGCCAAGGGGGTTCTCAATTCGTGAGAAGTGTTGGCCAGCAAGTCATCTTTGGCTTTGTCGAGTGTTTTTAATGCCTGATTTTGACGTTCAACTTCGACAATTTTAAGGCCGATGGCATCGCGCATCGCCGCAAAGCTTTTTGCCAATCGGCCCAGCTCATCATGGCCACCAAGGGCAATTTGCTGGTCGAGCTGTCCTGCGGCCATTTTTTCGGCGACATCGGTCAGCCCAACAATGGGTCGTGACAGCGCTCGGGACATCATTAGCGCAAAGAGCACGATAATGCCGATAAGAAACAAACCCAAAATCATCAGTTGCTGGCTCAAACGATGAATGCCCGCATAGGCTTGGGCGGTGGTAATTTGGGTGACCAGCGCCCAGGTTTGATTAAATACCTTGACCCCCATGGCAGCATTTAGCACCTGTTGGCCTGAATACGAGAGTGCCAAGCCTTGTGATTTTAAACCCTGTAAAGCATTGTTGACAGGTTGAGTCGACAATACCAAATTAGGGTTAAGCTTGAAATAGTCTTGCTGCACTGCCGAGCGCAAACTATGATCGGGGCAGACCAAAAATGTTTCGCCGGTCGTTCCCAATCTACCATGTTGCGCCATGATGTCGTTCAATCCGTTTTTACTGAGCTGGTAGATGATCACTGCGCTGAAATCGCCTTGATCAAACAGTGGCACCGAAACAAAAGCACTGTCTAAACCCGAGTTGGTGTCGGTGGCAAAATCGGTGAAATAGGCCTGGGGTCTGGTGTCCAGTGGCAGCTTGTTACCTTCACGTTGTGCGGTGACAAAAGCGCGGGTCAAGGCGCTGCCGGTGAGTTCGATATTCAGCAGGTTTTGACCCAACTGGTGATCTTTTTTAACACTGTAAACAATGTCGCCACGGGTATTAACCAAAAACAGATCTGCGTAACTGAAGTCTTCAATAAACGCATTGAATTTTGGGTGCAGGTCGTTGTGGGCATCAAGATAATAACCCCTTAACGCGCCGGGTTGCAGGGTATCACCAGAATTGGCCACAAATTGCGAACGTAGCGTTTTCATCGCCGTGTCTGGGTCTTCTGCCAATTCCGACAATCCGGTTGAAAACTCTGACAGCGCCAGCAATACCGGGTTAGAAAAAATCGACATTTGGCCTTTGTCGGCGTTACCGACAAAATAACGGGCTTGTTTTTCAAGGCCTTGAAAATAGTGGTGCAGCTGTTGACGTTTGATGTCACGCACTGAAACCAATTGATTGAGCGATTGCTGCTCCAATGTAGTGATATGATAATCAAGCATAAATTTGGCCACCAAAACCCATGGCACAACGCTCAATAATATAAAGGCACCGAGCAGTTTCTGGCGTATCGGCCGATTGTTAAACATAATGGATACTCTTGGCTGAAAGGTTTAGCGGATGACTTGCTGTTGCCACAGTTTGACCAGGCGTTGACGGTTTTTACCGGCCCAGGCAAAGTCGTAATCAATCAATTTAAATTGGCTTAAATCGCCGTAATAGGGGTGACGGGTTACCCGTGTATGGGTTGGTATACGGTTGGACGTTTTGGCCTCGCGAGCCTGCATTTTCATTGACACCGCCAAATCGATAAACTTTTTGGCAAGCACCGATTGGGGGGCATTGTAAACCAGACTGAGGCCACCAATTTCGTATCCAGTGCCCTCGCTTGGAATGACCACTCGGCGACGCTGATTGACGGGTGGGGTGTTTGAGGGAATTTCTTCATGGACAAAGCCAACAATGATGGCGATTTTGTCTTTGTCCATATAACTTCTGATCATTTTTGAATAACTCGACACATTGCTGTTGAGTGCTTTGAGGTAAGATAACCCCTGTTCTTCGCCCATGATCTGCATCACTGTCGCCAGCATGGTGTAGGCTGTGCCTGAAATCGTCGGTTTTTTCAGTCCAATCAACCCTTTGTAGACCGGATCAGTCAAGTCTTGCCAGCTTTGTGGTATGCGGATGCCTTTTTGTTCTAATAAGTGGGTATTAACCACCAGACACAAAATACCGGCATATAATCCTGTTACTCGATGATCGCCCAACGGATTGGAAAATTTGCGGTTTAATTGGCTGGCACCCGCGGGTTTGTACGCACTGACCAAACCTTCAAACGCGCCTTGGGCATGTGCCCCCATACTACCACCAAACCACACATCGGCTTTGGGTCGCTTTTTTTCATATTTTAAGCGGGTTAATGTGGCACCGCTGCCGCGCATAGGCACTACTCGAACTTTGGTGCCGTATAAACGTTCAAATTCGAAACCGACCTTTTTGGCAAAGTGATCGAGCACCGCATAAACAACCAACGGTTTGGCTGGCGATGATGGTGACTGAACTATGGTCTCAAGGTGACTCTGGGCATCGGCGCTACCACAAAAGATGACTAGCATAACCATGCAAAAATGAATGTTATTGGTGATATTTTTCAACGTTTTTACTTTTATTATTTACTGACGGCTAGATGGCTATAATATAACATTGTTCCCAGCCCGGTGCTACCTAGCTGAAGAAAAATGTTCTTGCAGCTGCAATACCTCCTTTTGTCAAGGTAGCTTTACGCCACTTCACCCCAAATTGGGCGACTTTACCCCACAGTTTGCACTGTGTTGATTCTAAAATAGAAGAAAAAAGCGATCCACACGGAGGGGGACGCAGAGCCACGGTGGCCACGGAGAAGGGCAAAAGAAGGAAAAGATCAAAAGATGTATTTCTCTTGGTTTAGCGGCTGACGATATTATTGCCATTTTTTCTGCTTTTATCTTTCCTCCGTGACCACCGTGACTCTCTTATAACTCCGTGTGGATCGCTTTTCTCTTGATTGTTACCCGTTAAGCGGGGTAATTCTTATTGCTATTCTTGGACAGGCTAGTTGGTCAGCTAATAACTAAAACTGGCGCCAATCCACCACGAGCGGCCAAAGACGACATTTTCACTGAACAAAGACTGGTTTAAACCGGTCATTCGGGTGCGATGTTTATTGGTTAAATTACGAACTTTAAATTGCAGTGTTAATTGCTCATTAAAGGCGTAGTGGGCTTGTAAGTCTGTTTGACCGTAGGCTTGCCAGAATCTTTCACTGAGGATTCTATCAGCGCTGCCGGTACGCAAATCATCTGAATAGGCATCGGTATAGTTATAAGCAAGCCTGACTTCGCCTTTATCCCATGCGTAGAACATCGCCAGATTGGCAATAAAATTGGGTTGCTCCTGCAAATGGTCGACTTTCACCAAGTTGCTGTCGTTATTGGCGTCAACATACGACATGCCTGCATCAATCAGCGTAGTGTTGGCAGACAGGCCAAAGTTGTTCAATTGAGGGTGAATAAAACCAAGAGAGTTGAAAATAGCGTTTAATTCTAGCCCATTGATTTTGCTGTTATTGGCATTATTCAATTGCGAGATACGGGTCATTACATTGTTATCGTCGAAGGTTTCAACTGTGTTGTGGTAAATCAGGTTTTTAATGTTCTTTTTGAATACCGCAGCGCTGAGTAGGGTAGTGCCTTCATCATTATAATATTCGACAGACAAGTCGAGGTTGGTTGACTGCCTGGGTTTAAGGTTAGGATTGCCCCGCGATATCATGATATCGCCGTTGTCTTGAACCCTGACTGAGTCATGAGTGCGTATGCTACTTGGGTTGGCTCGGCCGATAGAGCGACTTATTGCCCCTCGAAGCTTAACGTTGTTGGTCACCAGATAAGACAGGTTTATTGACGGCATGAGATTGTTATAAGCACCTGCATTGCGCTTTGACTGCCAGTTATTATTATTGTTTTGGGATCCGAGTGTGGCAATTTCGGTTTTCTCAACGCGAAGGCCAAACCCCGCCCATAATGCATCGCTGGCATAGGTGGCCATCATATAAGCGGCATGGACTTTTTCTACAGCGGTGTAGTCATCTTTAAACGAATTTGTCGTTGAATCTGCTGTCAGCGTGAAATTATCCCCGTTATTTTGTCGGTACTGGTTAAAAGCTTGGGCGTCGATGATAAATATCGGGTAGCTATAATGGTCCGGTTGATAGTCGTTACTGGTGTGAAAATCACTGAGTAAAAGCGGTTCTTGCCCATCGGCCAACGTATACTTGTTGCTATTCCAACTGTATTTGGTGTCTGTTTTACGGTATTTAATCCCCAGTTTTGCACCCCATCCTTGAGCAAGTTGACTGGCGTTAAAGGCATAATCCGACTTTACCTCAAATACCCGCATACTTTGGTCTTCTTGCTGATCAGCCAGTTGCGAAAAACTGTAGTTTTGAGCGTTAGTGATATAGGCTTGGTTGTCTAGCGCTATTGTTGTAAACCGCCCAGTCATATCATATTGGTAAGACAGTTGGTCGGTCGCCTCGGTACTGAACCTTAAATCGTCATACAAACGCGAATAAGAAGCTTTGCTAAAAGCAGCATCAAAGCTGGCTGTTTGATGATCGTTAATGTTGTAGCTTGCCTGTAGATGAGTCGAACCATTGTCGCGTTCGGTAGGGCGATAAGAGTAACGCTGGATATTGCGGGCGTTAAGCACCTGTCCGGTGTGTTTGGTCAGACTGTCATTGTCGAGTTGATTCATTTGCAACGTTACAAAATTGCGATGTTCGTTTTCTTCCTGAGTGTAATAAAAGCTGTTGATATAGAGGTGAAAATTGTCGTCAGGTTTATATTCGAGCTTTACGCTGCCACCAAAACGTTGCCAGACATTGGTATATTGCAAGGTTCTTAGTCGCCGATTTACTGCTGTATTTAACGGGTTATCATAACGGTAGGTATCGTTCGAGGTTTTGCGCTCATCACGGTTCTTTTGGTTATAGTCGACTGAAACCAGCAGGCCAAATTGATCATACTCACCAAAGGTATTGGCAAATACGCCGCCCAAACTACCGCCAGGGCCATCGTCATTGTCGGGTACGTCATCCAGTTCATGTTGGACCAGCCAAATATCTGTTGTCATAAACAGGTTAGGGTAGTCATAAGCACTTTTGCTCACCATATTGAGGTTTGCGCCAATGGAGTTGCCATCAAGGTCGGCCGATTGAGATTTGTAAACCTCTAGGCGTTTTACCGCAGAGGCGGGGATAGCTTCGAGGTTGGTGCGCCGTTCAAAGTCGTCGCTGGCCAATGCCATGCCATCAATGGTGACAAAATTAAGGTTGGGGTTTACCCCGCGTACGGTCACAAAGCGGCCTTCATCAGAATCAAACAGTGCATTGGTGCCGGGAATTCGGCGAAAAGAATCGGCAATATTGATGTCCGGAAAGTTGCCAATGTCATCGGCGCTGAAACCATCGACAATATTGGTCGACACTTTTTTGAGTTCTATCACTTCAAGGTTGGCCCGGCGCGTGCCACTGACTTCTATCACTTCTATTTGCGCAAAAGTTGCTGTTGGGCAGAGTACGGTTACCCAAATAAAGATTAAGGTCGGGTTGGTTGAATAACGCACTTATATTGTTCTCATTCTCAGCATGTGGTGGTTTTTCGGCGTAGTGTACGACTGTATCGGCCATTGTACAACCCTATCGGGTATTGGTTTGTAATGTGTCGCGTGTTGAGGTCGGTCACTTTACCCCATCTAATGTCACTTTACCCCTCAAGCGCAGCGAATTTGCCCCAAAACAGCAGGCCTTACCCCAAACCACTGCCATTTTATGCGCTGGTCGATTTAACATTGCCTCAGTCGAAAACAAGCACATACACAAGTACATAAACATTAAGTGGAGCAAATAATAATGAACAAGTTACTGGCAGTAGGTTTAGGCGGATTACTATTACAAATGACAGCAGTATCAACGGCTGTTAATGCGGCGACACAAGCCGATATCGATTTAGCCAAAAAGTACGCCCCAAGAGTTGCCTTACACCCTAATGAGCAGTTCTTTCCAGATTCTGTTGTACGTTACTTTAAAGGCGCAGATAAGAACAAGCTTAAAATAGGTCAAGACGGCGGCGATGTAGTTGACCTTGAAACGCTAGGTTATGACTACGACAATCCAAACAGCTTGCCGGGTTACTTAGCGGGTAATGGCGCGGGCATCGAAAACAACGAAGTGCCGATTTACAGCTATATCAAAACAGTTTCACCCACAGTGACCGACATTATCTATGCGATGTACTACCCCTTCAATAAAGGCAAGCGCACTTGTGAGGGTTTGCAATTTGATTTGAAAAATTTTCGTGCCTCAGCCGATACATCGGTGACCGGTGGTGTTTCAGCAGGGCCAATTAATACCACTTTAAGCAGCTCACTATTGTGTACCACCAATGGTCAAAGTGTGTCAGTGCTTAATGCCGGTATTGCTAACGTATCGGTTTATGCCGGTGTGCCCGCTTCGCAACTAGACCTGACTTTTGGCAACCACTTAACCGATGCCGAGTATTATGTGGTTCGTTTGGTTAATGGCCAGCCTACCAAGGTATTGACGGGTGCTCATGGGACTTATACTGCCCACAACTGGAGCGCCATCAGCAAAGAAGGTAATACTCACGGAGTTATTTACTCAGGCGATGGTGGACATGGCTCTCATTTGACGCCCAATACTCACCGCGTGTTGGTTCAAAGCACTGATCTCAATACCAGTGGCAATTGGTCTGATGGTTGGTGGGAGTTTAGTTTGTCGGCCAATTATTGGGCAAGCGGCACCATAGATGTTTACTCCTTGGATAAAACCGCCAATGGTGGCAAGCAATGGCGCACTTGGAACAATGTTGAGGTTTTTCGTTGGAGCAAAAAAGACGATGTTGAAGGTTTTGCTACCCAGTTTCCGTGGGTTAAAGACTACAACAAAACCAACTGGGGCAGCCCACAGACCGGGCAAAATGCCAAAATTGAGGTTGGTATAAAATGGAATGTCGGTGTATCGAAACGATTCTGTGTGCCATTTTGGGGCCCTTGTGCGACCTTATCGATTAACAAATCTGGCAATGAAGGCAAGACCATTAATTTCTCGCAATACGAGTTGACTGACACCAACGGCAGCTTGAAAATTGGTCGTGCCGACGACATGTACGACAAAGCCGACAAACTGTTTGATGATCGTGCTACTGCAGCAGGCGTGACTTCAAACGACGAAATTTGGATTAAAACCAAAGCCAATACCCATTGGCACAAAATCGACGGTGCTTTAGAGCAAGTCAGTGTCGCCGAAGACGGCCGCATGTGGGGCGTTAATGAACACGGCAATGTTTAT
>JABSOG010000317.1 GCA_013216025.1 Algicola sp.
TGAAGGCGTTTTTGTCGTTGGCTTTGCTGGCTGCCATTTCGTTGGTGATCACTCCTGTGTTGACCAGATTCTTCAAGCACTGGTCCATGGTCTGCATACCGTGTGACGCACCGGTTTGTATAGATGAGTACATTTGGGCAATTTTATCTTCACGGATCAAGTTTCTAATCGCTGGAATACCAATCATGATCTCATGCGCTGCTACCCGGCCACCGCCGACTTTTTTCAGCAGACACTGCGAAATAACCGCTCGCAGGGATTCAGATAACATCGAACGCACCATGGCTTTTTCTTCACCAGGAAATACGTCGATAATACGGTCAATGGTTTTTGGTGCCGAGGTGGTGTGCAAGGTGCCAAACACCAAGTGGCCAGTTTCGGCTGCGGTCATCGCCAAACGAATGGTTTCGAGGTCACGCATCTCACCAACAAGGATAATGTCGGGATCTTCACGTAATGCCGAACGCAAAGCGGCTTCAAAACTCAAGGTATCTCGGTGGACTTCGCGTTGGTTAATCAACGACAGTTTATTTTTGTGAACAAATTCTATCGGATCTTCGATGGTCAATATATGGTCATGTCGGCTGTCGTTAATATAGTCAACCATCGCGGCCAGTGTGGTACTTTTACCAGAACCGGTAGGGCCGGTAACCAAAATCAACCCTCGTGGGGTGTCAGCTAGGGTGCGGAAGATATCCGGTGCCCCGAGATCGTCCAATGATAAAATCTCGCTTGGGATGGTTCGCAGCACCGCCGCTGCGCCCCGATTGGTACAAAAGGCGTTAACACGAAAACGGGCCAAATCAGGGACTTCGAACGAGAAGTCACATTCGAGCTTTTCTTCATAGTCTTTGCGTTGGCGATCATTCATGATATCGTAAACCAGTGCATGCACTTCCTTATGGTCCAAAGCCGGGATATTGAGCTTTCGAACATCACCGTCCACACGAATTAATGGCGGGCTGCCCGCAGAGAGGTGTAAATCCGATGCACCGTGTTGTACACTAAACGCTAATAATTCTGTAATATCCATTAGAATATAAACTCCAACTTATTGATAATTAATATGATTAATATAGCTCAAAGATTACAATCCGCCTATGCCGACATTAAAGAAATTGCAAGAAAACACCATCGAGACGAAAACTCAGTCGACTTGCTGGCAGTCAGTAAAACCAAACCACTTGAACTTATTGTAGATGCTTATCAACAAGGTCACCGAAAATTTGGCGAAAACTATGCCGTTGAAGCCGCTGAAAAAGTCGAACAACTTAAAGACTACAAAGACATAGAATGGCATTTTATAGGTCCTATTCAATCGAACAAAACCCGCCTGTTATGCGACAGTTTTGACTGGGTTCACAGTATTGACAGACAAAAAATTGCCCAGCGCCTCAACGACCAGCGCAGCGATCAACTCAGCCCAATGAATGTGCTGATTCAGGTCAACGTTGACAACGAAGAAGCCAAAGCCGGTGTTAGCCTTGATGAAGTAGCCGCACTGGCCAACGCTATCGCGCAAATGCCCAAGCTTAAACTGCGCGGTATAATGGCCATTCCGCAAAAAACGCAAGACCCTGAACAACAAAACCTCGCCTTTTCGCGGTTACATGATTGTTTTAGCCAGCTCAAGACCCAATATACTGATATAGATACGCTTTCAATGGGTATGACCGCCGACCTTGACGCCGCTATTGCACAAGGCTCGACTATGGTCCGCCTAGGCACAGCCATTTTTGGTGCCCGAGAAAGCTAAAGCCATTCGACCATCACATTTAGAGAGATACAAGGTACATAACACTCAATGAACCACGATTTCGACAACAAAAAAATCGCCTTTATTGGTGCCGGTAATATGAGCCGCAGCATTATCGGCGGTATGGTGGGTAACCAATTTCCACCAGCCAATGTCATCGCAGCTAACCCCACATTGGACAAACTCGATGCGCTGAATAAAGACTTTGAGATCAGCACCACACAAGATAACCTTCAGGCCGTTAAAGATGCCGATATGGTGGTTTTGTCGGTTAAACCGCAAATGATGGCGACCGTTTGCGAACAATTGAGTGAGCTTGGCGAGCAATTGAACGACAAGTTGTTTGTATCGCTGGCCGCTGGGGTTACTTGTGAGCGTATCAAAACACTGCTCGGTCAAGACGTGCCCATGATACGTTGTATGCCCAACACACCGGCGTTGTACGGCAAGGGTGTCAGCGGTTTATTCGCAAGTGGCGCAAGTCAGACGCAACAGGCATTTGCCGAATATGTGATGAAAGCCACCGGATTGGTGGTTTGGGTCGACAAAGAACAAAAAATCGATGCCATTACTGCCATCAGCGGCAGTGGTCCGGCTTATTTCTTTATGTTTATGGAAGCCATGGTCGACAAAGCGCAGCAATTGGGCTTTGATGAACAAACCGCCAGACAACTAGTGCAGCACACAGCATCGGGCGCAGCCACCATGGTAGAACACAGCGACGAATCCATTGCTGTGCTCAGACAAAAAGTGACATCCAAAGGCGGCACCACTGCGGCCGCTTTAAGTGTATATAGTGAACAAGGTTTACCCGCAATGGTCGATGATGCCATGCAGGCAGCCTGTGACAGGGCTCATGAAATGGCCACAACCCTTTAAAACCAACGAGCTTTTATGCTACAAATCGAAATCTATAAATAGGACAGTATTAGATGAATTCAATGATCTTTTTAATCAATACCATATTCAGTCTGTATCTGATGGTGGTGTTATTGCGCTTTTGGTTACAATGGGCAAAAGCCGACTTTTACAATCCATTCAGTCAATTTATCTCCAAAGCAACCAATCCTTTTTTACGCCCTTTACGCCGGGTGATCCCCGGTTGGGGCGGTTATGACATTGCCGCGCTGGTACTGGCTTTGTTGGTCGTCGCCGCAAAATTGCTGCTGATACAACTGGTCAGTGGCGGCGGTTTTCCTTTGCTCCCCCTCATCTTCGCCATATTTAAGAGCCTTGTTTTCGACGCCATGCAGTTGGTCACCTATGTGTTGATTTTAAGAGCTATTCTTAGCTGGGTTAGTCAGGGAAACAATCCGGTTGAACAGGTTATGCATCAATTAACCGAACCCATGCTGGCCCCCATCAGAAGGTTATTGCCACCCATGGGTGGATTTGACCTGTCAATTTTAGTTTTACTGATATTGATGCAACTTTTACCGGTGCTTTTTGGTGACGTATCGGGTTTGTTCTTTTAACTTAGCTACCCATCCAGTGCACGCATACCGAAGCGCTTGCGCAAAGGGTGCGTTTCTGGACAATAACTAGCTATCAGGAGTCAGGAAAGAAAATGATAATACGTATTAAAATGCTCCCCACACTGTTACTCAGTGCGCTGTTGAGTATAGCGTTGCTGGCAAGCACTAATGCCAATGCCGAGCAAATGAAGAAACTGGGCAACTGGAACGTCCACTATATTGCCTTTGGTGCCACTTTTTTAACCCCCGAGATAGCCAAAGCCTATGGCATCGTCCGCAGCCGCTATAAAGGTGTGGTGAATATCTCTGTACTCAATGACGACATGACCAGTACAGCCCAAAAAGTCACTGTCAGCGGAGTGGCCAGAAACCTAATAGGCAATCAAGTGGATTTGGAATTCAAAGAAATTGTCGAAGGTAAATCGGTCTATTATATCGCCCAAATTGACTACTCTAATGCCGAAACCTTTCGTTTTGAGATCACCGTAAAACAAGGCAGTAAATCTGAGTCGTTTAAGTTTAGTCAGATTTTTTATGCGGATTGAAGTTTGAAAACTGGCAGGAAAATGGCTTCGTTAAAAGCTGGAGGAACGGAGGCTAGGCAATGGGGTCAAAGCAAAAAAAGTGCAGGGACAGGCAAGCTGTCCACAAAACTTATTTTGCACTGACCCCAGCTGGCGATGTACCGAAAATCTTATAACCCCAGCAAGAGATTGCTTGTAGCCTCCTCCAGCCGGGGTCAGTTCAGTTTAATTTGTCGAACAAAAAATCTTTTTTTTGACAAATTCAACTGATTTGACCCCATTGCTAGCCTCCGTTCCTCCGGCCGCGAACGAAACCACAGTCAAATCCTCTAACACTGGAGGAAATGTTTAATCTAAAGTAAAATCCCCCCATAGATTCTTCCCACAGAAACCACATTATGAAAAAAATCGTGCTTGCCACTGGCAATAAAGGCAAAGTCAAAGAACTGGGTCAAATGCTTTCTCCATTTGACATCGAAGTGTTGCCGCAAAGCCAGTTTAATGTCAGCTCGGTTGCCGAGACTGGCACCACTTTTGTCGAAAATGCCATTATCAAGGCCCGCCATGCGGCCAAAGAAACGGGCTTGGCTGCCATTGCGGATGATTCTGGGTTAGAAGTGGATTTTCTCAAAGGTGCACCCGGAATTTACTCTTCTCGCTTCGGCGGTGAAAATGCCAGCGACAACGACAACCTGCAAAAGCTGTTGGTTGATATGAAAGGCGTGCCAGCCGAACAACGTACCGCCCGTTTTCAATGCGTTTTGGTGTATATGACTCACGCTGAAGATCCAACGCCGGTGATTTGCCAAGGCACCTGGGAAGGGTTTATCACCGAGAAGCCCCATGGGTCCAACGGGTTTGGTTACGATCCAGTATTTTACGTACCCACCCATGATTGCAGCTCTGCTGAGCTTGATGCTCAGCAAAAGAATCAGTTAAGTCACCGTGGGCAGGCACTTAAATTGTTCGTTACCACACTTGAAGCGATGGGTTAACTCTTGATATTACCTGACCTAAGTTTATACATTCACATTCCTTGGTGTATTCAAAAATGCCCCTATTGTGATTTCAATTCTCATGCTTTGAAGCAAGAAGTGCCCGAATCGGTTTATGTTCAGCACCTGCTCGACGATTTGCATCACGATTTGCACTATGTGCAAGGCCGCACTTTAAGTACCATTTTCATTGGTGGCGGCACCCCTAGCCTGTTTTCAGCCGAAGCTATTGCCACTTTGCTAGCAGGTGTCGAAGCACGAATACCTTTTGCCGATGATATTGAGATCACCATGGAAGCCAACCCCGGTTCGGTCGAAGCAGACCGATTTTCCGGTTATCGCCGAGCAGGCGTCAATCGAATCTCTATCGGAGTGCAAAGCTTTCAAGCTGACAAACTCACCACTTTGGGCCGCGTGCACAATTGCGATGAAGCGCTAAAGGCCGCCAAACTGGCGCACACCATCAATTTAAACACCTTTAATCTTGATTTGATGCACGGTTTGCCCAACCAATCTATAGACGATGCGCTATCAGATATAAACACCGCCATTGATTTGCAGCCGCCACATTTGTCTTGGTACCAACTCACCATTGAGCCGAACACGCTGTTTTATTCAAAACCGCCCAAACTGCCGAAGGATGAATTGTTGTGGGACATTCAGCAAAAGGGCCATGAATTGCTCAGCAGCAAGGGTTATCAACAATACGAAGTGTCGGCCTACGCCAAACCAGGCCAACAATGCAGGCATAACCTCAACTACTGGCGTTTTGGCGATTACCTGGGCATAGGCTGCGAAGCCCACGGCAAAATCACCTTGCCCGAACAAAACAAAATCATCCGCTCTAGCAAGGTCAAACACCCCAAGGGTTATATGGACCTGACCAAGCCCTATCTCAATAAATTATGGACAGTCGAAAAAGACGAACAGGCGTTTGAGTTTTTTATGAATCGTTTTCGTTTGATGGAAGGGTTCGCCAAAGAGGAGTTTTGTCAGTTTACCCAGTTGGCCTTAACCGATGTTGAAGAAGCGATTGAAAAAGCGGTTAAGCTAGGATTATTGAGCGAAACCGATACCCATTGGCAGACCACCCAAAAGGGCACGTTTTATTTGAATGATTTATTGGAATTGTTTGTTTAAGCTCACGGCTTCAATTTAACCACATCATATTCCCGAAGTAGCGGTAGCATCACATGTAACTCGCTTTCGGTTTTATTGAGTTCAGTTAACCTGTCACAAAACTGTTTGGCCTTTTTCTCTAGCACCAAGGATTTGGCCGACAGTTGCTTTTCAATTTTCTGTTCGAGCCGTTCAAGCTGTCCGCTGACATCCACGACGTTGCGTTCAACGCCACCGTCATTAGAATTGATGGCTTCACCAAGGGCAACCAACACGGCACCAAGTGAGCCGGTGACCACTTTTTTAATCTCTTGACCCAATTCATCTTCAAAAAAATCATCGAGTTTATCGAGGCTTTGCGGAGCAATGTAAAACATGTTGTCAAACTGGTTAAATCGTTGTTTGAAACGGGCACGAAAGTCTTCGAATTCTTCTTGAAACAAGTCACCATCACCCGTATCGACAATGCCATTCATGATCTTGTCTAGCGCCTGTAAGCCTATTTCAGCCCCTTCCATGGCAATGCCGACTATCTGTGGCACTTCGTTACGCAAACCCTTGCTGAACGACTTGAGCAGCTCCACCTCGTGTGCTTCGAGACGGATCCAATCACCATTGATAAACAATTGCTCGTCGTTGTTGATTTGAATTTTGGTCAGATAACCGTCGATGATACGGATGTGTTCTGGGGTGATCAAAATACCGTACTGCAACTGAATGTCGCACGAGGCAGCATTGGCCGTCATTGGCAACAATGTCAAAAGGGGCATGAGCAAACAAACCAATGATTGACCACACGCCTTGAGGGGGTTACGCCACCGCTTCATAGAAGATAAGCGATGGCATAAAGATGTCGTTAAATCGAAAAAGGCTAACATTTTAACTTTGAAAATACTCTTGCATTGATACCTTACAATACCCTAGCAAATCTCAGATCAAATATCAGCCCCTTTCGGTAGACGCCTAATAAAGATGGGCAGCAGAATTATTGGGCGAAACGAACAAAACGAACATGCAAATCCAGCAGTTTTTCTTTAGTGTTGTTTTTGCCATTGTAAAACGCCACACCCCAAGCTGCGGTTTCGGTGCCCATTACCGTTGTCGCCGTCCAGAAATTCTCAGAAGAGCTTGCCGGAAAAACAGCTTCATTTAAAGAAGGTTCAACACAGCTTTTTTCAACGATGGTGGCGATCTCTTTAACATTGGGCACGCGCCAATCGGTGTAACCGCCATCCGAAGCATTGACTGAGGCCTGTAACGCATCTTGCCAGGTGATCTGTGAAGCCGTGCCAGTACAGGTCGTATTGGCACTGTCCCAGGTTTGACCGTAAGCACAGCGGCTCCACATCAGCCCGGTGATCTTGTCTTGAGCCAAGCCATTGGATAACAAGGTAAAGTTTGCTGTATCCGAGGTAGTTGTCAACTCTGAGTAACAGGTTTGTACTGCCGATACGTTTAAGCTCAACAGAGTCGCGCCAATGAACAACAGATTTTTAGTGCATAATTTTTTCATCACAGACTCCTTAAGGTTTGCGAACCAGTCGAACATAAGCGTTTTGGGTTTTCGACAAACTGCTGTCGTTGCCATTAGCAAAATTGATCACCCATGCGGTGGCCTTGCCGCCGCCGTCTGCACTGGTTTCGCCACTCCAGTAATAAAGATGGTCTAACAAGGCTTCGTTGGGCAAATCACCAAACACCGAGGTATCAAGCACCCCTGTGGAACTGTCTTTGCTGTAATCAACCAGACTCTGCATTTCTAGCATGGTTGGTACGCGCCAGTTATTGGCACCACAATAGACAGCTTCATTGACTTCAAGGACGTAATTTTCGAGTCCGCAATCGGTCGCACTCGGACAAATAGTCAAAGGGTCCGCAGCAGTGCCGGTTTCGCCACCGGTTGAACCATCAGAATAAATCCATGAATAACTATTTTTATTGTCTCTTAACGAGGTGTTCGGTACCCCGTTGGTTGAGGTCGTTTTGCGCTCCCAAATCAACCCGGTCACATTATCGCGAATGCAGGAGTAATCGGTCGAGTCGTTGGGCAATTCATCGCCAGTGGTGTCAAGTTTGGTAAAGTCAAAACCCGATTCTCCCGAACCGACTTTATCCAGATATTGCTCTACCGAATCTCGTCCACTGTCGGCATCCTGACGCGGATAACTGGTATCACCACAATTGATGTTGCCAGTCTGGTTGTAACACAGGGTTTGACCCGAGTCGGCTATATTGCCCAAAGGAATGGGTTTAACTGTAACCGCAGTGGTATCTGTGGCCGTATCGTTTTGAATATTAGTGACTTTAACCTCAAAAATAAGGTCGGTATTGATATCGACGTTTGGTGCAACAAAGGTGCTGGTACAGTTGTCTGGGTTGGTAAACGATACCGTAGGGCCTGACACCAAGCGCCAGCTACAAGTCACTACAGAGATACTCGAAAAACTGCCTTGTCCATCGAGGGTGACAGTCGAAAACTCATCGACAATCTGGTTAACTCCGGCATCGGCGACAATGATATCTGAAGTCCCATCAACGTCGATTTCGATATCATATGTGCCCTGCCCACCCTCATCATCGGTGACGGTGAGGCGGTAAACATAACTTTCGGGGTTCTCTTGCACCGGTGCTCTGAACTTAAACTCAGCTGAGTCATCACCACTTTCTGGCGTGATGGCAACAGCACCACTGATTTGCGTCCATTTATAGCTGACAATCGAACCATCATCATCGGTTGACGCCGAAGCATCAAGGGTAACTAGTTCAGCCGGTTGAGCCGGTAACAATGCCGGTGTCAAAACTCTGACGATAGCCACCGGTTTTTTGTTGACCGCATTGACATTCACTCTGACCGGATCGTAATCAACAAAACCTGTGGGTGATTGGTATTCACCCCTGAACTCA
>JABSOG010000318.1 GCA_013216025.1 Algicola sp.
TTTGGCGGTATTTTCCAATGAATAAGCGTAATTATAATTGCCCTGCTTGGCCCAAAACAGCTTTTGATAGTTGCTGACAATGGTATCCATCGGATCACGATCAAGGCAGATGATTTTGGCATTGGGCAGCGCTTTAAGAATAAATCCCACGTACAACACATTAAGCGGCATTTTGTCGACAAACCTTGATGGCTGAGGTGCCAAACCCGATGACTTGCCGTTAGCAGACTGCCCAGTAATGGCACCAACGGCATCGATATAAGCTTTGCCGAGCTTGGTGAAATTCAGCCCAGCAGCCTCGACAATGGTGTTGAGGTCTAGCAGACGGTTGGTTTGGCTGCCGCTCATGCGTTTAACCAACCGGGCAAAATGCTCGGTTTCTCCTGCGCTTATCACTTGTGAATGATTAGACAAAATTCGCTCGACCACCGTGGTGCCGCTTCTTGGCATACCCACCACAAATATCGGCGCAGCGTTGTCAAACCCACGTTTGGTTTTTGTATAAGGGCTGATATTGGTATTGCGCTGCGCAAAAGCCTGCTGCAAACTGGCAAACACTTGCTCATCAACAGCAAAGTCCCCGCCCACCTCGGCCAGCTTGCCACTTTTACCTTGCGCCAGATAAGCAAACGCACTCTCATAATTGCCCAGTCGTTGGTATTCTTTGGCAATGGCATGACACAAATACAGCTTGTCGTCAGCCGTTTTAACTTGGGGCAACAACACTTTCAAGCGCTTTAGGTTTTCGCCACCCAATTCAGCCAGTGCCCAATGGGCCTGATAAAACCGCGGTGCAAATGTAATGGCTTTTTCTAAAGCCACCTTTGCTCCGGTAACATCGCCGCACAAGTGCAGCGCCGTTGCCAAATTAAAATAAAAGCTCGGAATGCCCGGTTTAACGATAATGGCTTTTTCAAAGTAACTCACGGCCGTTTTTTGCAGCCCGATGCGACTATAGATGGTCCCCAAAATATCGAACGTGACAGCCGAATTTGGTTCGAGTTTTTCGACTTGTTTGGCATAAGTGAGTGCGTGAACAGGGTCGTGCTTAAGCGCAAAACACTTGCCCATTTGAGCCAAATACTCGCTGTTGTCTGCATCGCGTTCGAGTGCTTTGTCAATCAAACCAATGGCTTTATCAATCTGGCCGTGGTCGCACGCAATCATCGCCATTAAAAACCACGCATCGGCAAATTGCTGATCACGGTTGAGTATTTTCAGGCAACATTGATGACTTTGTTGGTAAGCTCGCCGATTAAGCGCCGCAATGGCCTGCTGGTGCAAGTCTTGGATAATGGTCATTGGATTAATCCTCTGTTGAGGCGAGTTTGACCTGCGGCCACACAACAATCAACTGGGCTACAAATGGGAATTTTTCGGTCTGGTTGGTCAGTGTTAGCTCAATTTTGAGGGCATTCATAACTCGATAAGTCGTGACATTTCAGTAAGTTATGACTTGCGAGTAGGAGTTGTGAATTTGGCCGCTCGCTCTATACCTTTTGATACACTGTTTGAATTTAAGCGATGCTGCGCTTTTGCCTGACTAGATAGTTATCTTGTACGTTTTCGTTGCAGCAAAAAACTGCCAATGATTATTTATTCAGCAATTGCTAGCAACGATGTCGTTGGTGATATAAATATGTGACTTTTACGGTTTTATCTAATTCAATAAATTCAAATAGATATGTGCTTTTATTGGTTATAAAAAAGCCTTGGCGAGTTTTTGGGATTACTGTACAAACCGAAACAAAACTCAGCCAAAAACACAGGGACTACTGATAGATTTGAACCCAATCACCATCAATGCTAGATTAGTGCCCAATCCAATTAATAGCGCCTCAATCGAGCAGTATCAGCACAAAGGACACTTTAATGAATGAGTTTTATCCCGAAGTCGAACCCTACAACCACTTTTTGCTGACAGTAGGCGATGGCCACCAAATTTACGTTGAACAGTGCGGCAATCCCGAAGGACAGCCGGTGCTGTTTATTCACGGTGGTCCCGGTGGCGGTTGCTCGATAGGCGACAGGCGCTTTTTCGACCCTGAACAATACCGTATTATTTTGTTCGACCAGCGCGGTTGTGGCCGTTCATTGCCCCATGGTGATTTAACCAATAACGAAACGAGCTTTTTGGTTGACGACATTGAACAAATCCGCAACCATTTGGATGTACAGCAATGGCATGTATTTGGTGGTTCTTGGGGGTCGACGCTTGCTTTGGTTTATGCTCAAACGCACCCAACCAGTGTCTCTAGCCTGGTGTTGCGCGGTATATTCTTAGCTCGCCCACAAGACACCCTGTGGACATTCACCGATGGTGGTGGGGCTGCCCGAATCTTCCCTGATTACTGGCAAGAATATGTCGATGCGTTACCCGCAGGCCAGTCGCAAAATTCTGTGCATGCGGCCTACGAGATCATGACCGGCGACGATAAAGCCGCTGCATTGAAGGTGGCCCGAGCTTGGTCGTTGTGGGAAATTCGCTGCTGTACACTCACACCCGATGAAGAATTTATCAAGCACTGTGACGATGATGAATCTTGCTGGACGTTGGCCCGTCACGAAGCCCATTACATGGTCAACGACTGCTTTTTGACTGACAATCAAATCATCAAAAACTGCGATAAAATTGCCGATATCCCCACCACCATTGTCCATGGCCGTTACGATATTGTTTGTCCATTTGACAATGCCTGGGCGCTACACAAGCATTTGCCCAAGTCTGAATTGTTGATAAGTGATGACGCTGGACATGCCTCGGTTGAACCCCAAACCAAACATCATTTGATTGGGGCTACGGATAGGATGTTGACGTTAAGCTAGACGAAGAGTGAAGTGGCTTCGATAGAGCAAGGGGGTCAAAGCATTTGATTTTGTCGAACAAAAAATATTTTTGTTCGACAAAATCAAAAGCATTGACCCCAGCCGGTGGTGGTTTCGGAGACACACTTGGGACTGGTGATGGCTGGTAGTCTGCACCGGCTGGGGTCAGTGCAAAACTAGTTCTGTGGACAGCTTGCCTGTCCCTGCACTTGTTTTGCTTTGACCCCCTTGCGGAGCCTCCGTTCCTCCAGCCCCTATCGAAGGGAATTGGGGTGGGGCTTCGTTGAGGGCCGGTGGTACGGAGGCTAGCAAGGGGGGTCAAAGCACTTGAGTTTGTCGAACAAAAAAGATTTATGTTCGACAAATTCAAGTGCACTGACCCCAGCTGGTGATGACTGGTAGAGAAAGTGGGGGGGACCACACCTTGCAGAGCCTCCGTTCCTCCAGCCCCCATCGAAGCCCCTCCTTCCCTACATCCATAAACAAGAAAGCCACGCAGTGCGTGGCTTTTTTTATCAACAGATGACCGGTTATTTGAGCAATTCGAACTGCTCATCGTTCATCTGCATTGAGGCTCTAAGGTTGTTATAGCAAAATCCCAGTGCACGAATATCGTTGCCGATTTTTGTTAAATGCTTTTCGGTCGATACTTGACTAGCGCATTCACTGAGGTAAGCGGTATCTGCCAATGGATGACAGTGGGCTGCGCTCAATAGGGCTTTTTCATGTGACTTTAACTGCATCAACATGGACTCAAACTGATTTGACCACTTGTCAAACTTTTCTATATCCACAGGATCCACTGGCGCCCTCTCTGCCTTTAAAAGGTGATCATGAGTAAACGAATGGCTGCTCTATGGCAACCGCCAAGGCTTCGTAACCTTTACTGCCATTAATCGCCAGTTCAAAGCTGACAATTTGGCCTTCAAGCAATCGACGAGTGCCGACTTTTTTGCATTTTGGGGTGTTTTGATAGTGAACGAAAACATCGTCATCAATGTCGTCGGTGGTGATAAAGCCAAAACCTTTGGCGATGTTGAACCACTTTACTTTGCCTTCATAGCGTCTTTCTTCTGCCGTTTCTTCTGTGATTGCTTCTGTCATTTTACCGTGTCCTTTTTTTGCCGTTTCTTTTGCTGTCAATGGGATCAACAGCATAAAATTACTTAATGATTTGCATCCCTCTACTTGGCTCTCTAATTAGACTCTCTACTAGAGAACGGCTCCGTCCATGGGCCGACCGTCTATACTTCGTTGGTTATCGTTAGCGTTGATGGGTCGCCTTTGATGAGGGTAATATTAGTGTTTTGGTGTGACAAATAAACATTCGAATGGCAACGAACGGAAACGATTGCTTACGACACATTATACCATTGGTTACGAACGGTTACGAAAGTAGCAAGCTGTTGAAATTAAAGGTCTTATTATTGTTACATTCTGTTAAAATATGTCACATAGCCGGGTGGTTACAGGCACAAAAACGACAATAATTAGCAGGGTAAAAAAGAAAAGGTCGGTACAATGTGTATTGCCAAAGCCAGAATGAATCTCAAATAGCAGATAATGAGACTCATCCAGCTTATCGCTGTATTAAAAACCAAATGGCTTAAGCAGGTTCAGCTTCTTCGACAACAGTAGAGTTGGAAATGGCCAGCTCTTCTTCATTCATATCAATACCGATGTCTTGAAACAATGGCGTACTCAAATAGCGCTCACCAGTGTCAGGCAACATACAAAGAATGTTAGAACCTGCGGGTACTGTCTGTGCCAATTTCAATGCACCAGCAAGGGTTGCACCTGCAGAAATACCAACAAAGATACCTTCTTTTTGTGCCAAGTCTTTAGCGCATTTCAATGCGTCTTGGTCAGCAATCGCAATAATATCGTCAGCCAGGTTTTGCGTTTGTGCATCTTCGGCCAATTTCGAAATAAAATCAGGTGACCAGCCCTGCATGACATGAGGTTTGAAGCTTGGGTGACTGGACGGTTGACCATCGTCTGCGCGAGGCTGCTGCACACCACTGGCCAACATTGGCGCATTTTCAGGCTCGCAGATCACCACTTTGGTTTTTGGTGATTGTTTTTTCAGTACCCGAGACACCCCTTTGAAAGTACCGCCGGTACCAAAACCTGTTACCCAGTAATCTAGACCGTCTTGCTCAAAGTCATTGAGAATTTCAACTGCGGTGGTATCTGAGTGAACTTGTGCGTTGGCTTCATTTTCAAACTGACGACACAAGAACCAATCATTTTGTTTGGCCAGTTCAAACGCTTTGGCCAACATGCCAGTGCCCTTTTGAGCAGCTGGTGTCAATACCACTTTGGCCCCCAAAAAGCGCATCATACGGCGTCTTTCAACACTGAAGTTCTCGGCCATGGTCACCACCAATGGATATCCTTTTTGAGCGCAAACCATGGCAAGGCCGATACCCGTGTTGCCACTGGTGGCTTCTATAACGGTTTGACCTGGTTTCAAGGCACCGGTTTTTTCAGCATCTTCGATAATGCCCAGCGCCAACCGATCTTTGACCGAACCCATGGGGTTAAACGATTCAACTTTGACGTACAGGTTGACCCCTGCAGGGGCCAATTTGTTGATTTTAACCACTGGCGTACGACCAATAGTTTCTAAGATGTTGTTAAATTTTCCAGGCATGACTGCTCTCTTTGGGTGAACGGATTAAAGATTGCCAACATGATAGACATCTAGATGGAAATACTGCAAGAAGCGAATTAGAACCAAAACAACTATGATATTCGTTATTAAACTGACCATATATATACTAAAAAGTAATAACAAAGTCGTTTAAAGTCTTTTTAGTACAGGTGTATAGACGGCTATCATTGCTCAACATTCATTCAACGGGCGATAAACAGGTCATGTTAATTAGTCAACTTACTGAGAACACCTCAGTGCTCAGCACAGGACAACTGACACAGTTACAGCAGTTGTCGGCAACTCTCAACCCCATCCAGCAGGCCTGGGTCAGTGGATATCTGGCTGCGTCTAGCCAAATGGGCGGACAGTTAAGTGCGCTCAGTCTTGAACCAATAAAAGCCGAACCTATCGCCAGCCAAACATTAACCATTCTCTATGGTTCACAAACCGGCAACGCCAAAGGCATCGCCCAGCAGTTAAAAACCAACTGCGAGCACAAGGGATTCACTGTTGAGTTGGTTAACGCCGGCGATTATAAAGCCGCCAAGCTGAAAAAAGAAACCCATTTGTTGATTTTAGTCAGCACTCATGGCGAAGGCGAACCGCCTGAAGACATCGAA
The DNA here is from genome assembly GCA_013216025.1 of Algicola sp. Lineage (GTDB taxonomy): Bacteria > Pseudomonadota > Gammaproteobacteria > Enterobacterales > Alteromonadaceae > JABSOG01. Next base: position 6,106 of record JABSOG010000318.1, read on the forward strand.
ACCCTGCACAAATTTGTGTTTGGCAAAAAAGCCCCTGATTTAAGCCAATTGAATTTCGCCGTACTGGCCCTTGGCGACAGCAGCTACGAATATTATTGCCAAACCGGCAAAGACTTTGATGAGCAGCTAGAAAAACTCGGCGCCAAGCGGTTGTTCGACCGTATTGACTGCGATGTAGATTACGAAGCTGACGCACAAAGCTGGTCAACATCGGTTGTCGACTTGCTCGAACCTGAACTGAAAAAGCCGACTCAAGTAGGCGAAGCACAAGTTATACCGCTCAACCCTAACGGCGTAATGGCCCACGAGTACAGCAAAAACAACCCGTTTACCGCCAAGTTACTGGCCAGCCAAAAAATTACCGGACGTGACTCAGGCAAAGATGTCCGTCACATCGAAATCGACCTCGAAGGCTCAAATATCCAGTACCAACCGGGTGATTCCCTTGGTGTATGGTTCGACAATGACGAAGCGTTGGCAGACCAATTGCTGTCGGCATTGAGCATTGACCCAGCACAATCAGTGTCTTTTGACGATACAGTTACCGCCATCAAAGCCTTGTTGGTTAAACGCTTAGAATTGACGCAACTGCATCCGGGTTTTGTCACTGCTTACGCTGATTTGACCAACAATGAAGCGTTGCAAACCATCGCAGCCGACAAAGCGACACTGCGTGAATTCATAGCCGACCGTCAGGTAATTGATGTTGTCAGCGAATACCCGGGCACAGTTGAAGCCGCAGATTTGGTTAAGAGCCTGCGCAAGATTACGCCGCGCCTGTACTCAATCGCCTCTTCACAAGCAGAGGTTGAAGAAGAAGTTCATTTGACCGTAGGCGTGGTGGCGTACGAAGCCTTTGGCCAGCCTCATCTTGGTGGCGCATCGGGTTTCTTGGCCCACAGACTAGAAGAAGATGCAGACGTAAACGTCTACGTTGAAGACAACAACAACTTTAGATTACCAGCCAGTGAAGAAACTCCAGTTATCATGATTGGCCCCGGCACTGGCATCGCCCCATTCAGAGCGTTCTTGCAGCAAAGAGACCAACAAGGCTCTACTGGCGACAACTGGTTATTCTTTGGCAATCCGCACTTTACTCAAGATTTTCTCTACCAGACCGAGCTACAAGACTTACAAAAACGCGGTGTACTGAACAATCTTGATGTAGCCTTTTCTCGCGACCAAGCCAAAAAAGTTTACGTTCAAGACCGCTTGTTAGAAAACGGCGAAGCCATTTATCAATGGTTGTCCAACGGTGCTCACGTTTACATTTGTGGTGATGGTGCCCGTATGGCCAAAGACGTACACAACGCCCTGCTGGCCATTGTTGGTCAGTACGGCAATCTTGACTCGGAGCAGGCCGAAGAATACCTGTCAGAATTACGCAGCAACAAACGATACCAGAAGGATGTTTACTAATGACCACATCAGCACCGCTTTCAGAAGTCGAAGGCATCAAAACCAAAAGTAACTTCCTGCGCGGCACCATTGCCGAGGGATTGAAAAACCGAACCACTGGCTCATTTGTGGTAGATGATACCCAGTTGACCAAGTTTCACGGCTTTTACCAGCAAGATGACCGCGATTTACGCAGCGAGCGTAAAGCACAAAAGCTTGAACCATTGTACAGCTTCATGCTGCGTGCCCGTGTTCCCGGCGGTGTTGCCACCCCAAAACAATGGTTGGCCATCGACAAAATCGCAGGCGACCTTACCGAAGCTGGTTCGTTGCGTTTGACCACTCGCCAAACCTTTCAGTACCACGGCGTGTACAAGTCAAACCTTAAAGCCGTGATCCAAGAAATGGACAAGGTAATGATTGACTCAATCGCCGCCTGTGGTGACGTTAACCGTAACATCATGTGTAACCCTAACCCGGTAGAAACCCATGTGCACCAAGAGGTTTACGGCTGGGCCAAAGCGATAAGTGAACACTTATTACCCAATACTAAAGCTTATTATGAATTGTGGTTCGACGACAAACGTGTTGCCGACAATCACGTTGATGTAGAGCCCATTTACGGCGCAACCTACTTGCCGCGTAAATTCAAAGCAGCCGTAGCAATACCACCACACAATGACGTTGACGTTTACGCCAACGACATGGGTTTTATCGCCATTATTAAAGACGGCGAACTGGTTGGCTTTAACGTCACTGTTGGCGGCGGCATGGGCACCACTCACGGCGATGTTAAAACTTACCCACGTTTGGGCACCGATTTTGGTTTCATCACACCAGAGCACACGCTCAAAGTGGCTGAAGCGATTTTGACCACGCAACGTGATTTCGGTAACCGTAGCGATCGTAAACAATCTCGCTTGAAATACACCATCGACAAAATCGGCATCGAAAAGTACAAAGAAGAAGTTGAAACTCGCGCGGGCATCAAGTTTGATGCACCGGCAGAGGTCGTTTTCACCCAACAGGGCGACCGTTTTGGCTGGGTAAAGGGCGTTGACAACAAATGGCACCTCACTGTCTTCATCGAAAGTGGCCGTATTAAAGATATGCCAGGCAAAACCCTGCGCACTGGCTTGTGTGAGATCGCCAAAATTCATCAGGGCGACTTCAGAATGACGTCGAACCAAAACCTGATCATTGCAGGCGTGCCAGAATCACAAAAAGCCACCGTAGAAGGTCTT
>JABSOG010000032.1 GCA_013216025.1 Algicola sp.
GCAGCGTTGGTTTGTTCAATGGCAGCTTTGTCTACAAAGATGGCCGCAATCGAATAATGCTCAATTCACAGAAACAGTCCCTGACAACTGGCTGGCACAGCCCGATATTACAACCAACCAGTTCGGCCAACAGTAATAAAATTGCTTTTTATTCAGGTCATTTATATCAATGGAACATCCATTCGTATGACACCAACAGCGCTCAAGGCAAACAGCTGACTTTCAACATCGCCGCCAATCGTTTTCCAGTAAAAACCGCCGACAATTTTTATTACTCATCGGATTTTACCGGCATCACCCAAATTTACCGCTTATCTGACGACGGTAAAGGCAAACCCATCCAGCTGATCAACTTTAAGAAAAACCGCCGAGCAACCCATATATCAGTTTCGCCGAACGGCAAAATGCTGGCCATTTCCTATATATCAAGAACCGACTGCTATCGCCTGACGGGAGATTCATTAAAGCTGGTCAAACAGTTTGAAGACCTGATCTACCCCTCGTTTTCTCTAGACAGCAAAAAAGTCATGCTGTTTAAAACCGACGACAAACCTGAGCAAACCAGTATTGAATTCAATTTGAACAGCTGGCAACGCACCGGGATCACCATTCCACAATCACAATTTGCCATCTATCATCGCCGTGGCATCATTTTTACCAAGACCGGCAATAAAGGTATTTACCTGTTTAACAACGGCACCACCACCACTATCAACGACTCAATTACGCTTTATACCCCGGCTGATATTTCTGCTGCCGATGACTTTTTATATGCCGTAGACAAGTCAGACAACCGCGTTAAAAAGATTGCCATCAGTGGCGAAGACATCGATGATTTGCCCATCAAGAATGTGGGCCAGTTATATCATTACAAGGGCATTATTTACTATACCTTAGAACAAATGGGTAAAACTTCGATTTACGTTGGAGACATTGTTGAACGCTAAAGGTTATACCCAAGTGACCTCAAAATACGGATTCAGAGCCTCTGAGCGGTTTCAATTCAAGGCGCATTGGTGTAGGAAGGATCATTCCCTTTCAAACCAATGGAACGATGAAGTGGAATCGCTCAGAGGCTCCCTTCGGGTGGGTTTAAAAACGTTTTATGCTGCGTTAAATAACCTTGATTTAGATGACTAAACCTGCGGTCATTTGCCTTGCCTAAAACGTTTTTAACTCCCACTGAATCCGTATTTTGAGGTCACTTGGGTATACCAATTAGATCAAAAAAATCAATTGAGCATCAGTGCCAAAGTCCGTATGTTGTGCGGTTGTAAATTGAGTCAACAGGGCCATTGGCGCAGCGGTAATGTTTATGTTTGGGCCGAGTTACGCCAAGGCAGCAACAAACTGGCCAGTGTTGAGTTGCGTTATGATACTGACAGTCGTTTTGTCGCATCGTTTGATATCGACAACGTGACCTTTTTACAGCAAACTCAAATGATCATTTACGCAAGGGCGAAAGATGGCCTGCACAGCGGGCGCTGGACGCAAACGCTGTCGTTGAATAAGGAGTAATCCTATGACTGATATCCTGCAAAAACGCTTAATTGCCATCGATATATTGCGCGGACTTATTATCGTGCTGATGGCATTAGATCACACCAGAGACTTTTGGGGAGCTGCCGGGTTTAACCCGACCGATTTGTCTCAAACCACTCCAGCGTGGTTCTTTACAAGGTGGGTAACTCACTTTTGTGCCCCGTTGTTTGTATTTTTGACGGGCGTCAGCGCCATGCTATACAGCCAAAAGCTTGAATCTAAAGCCCAGTTGCGAAACTATCTGCTCAGTCGTGGGCTGTGGTTAATTGTTCTGGAGATCGCCGTCATCAATTTGAGTTGGCAGGTGGGTTATAGCTTCACCTTTGTTCAGGTGATTTGGGTGTTAGGTATGTCAATGGTGATATTGTCTGGGCTCATTTACCTACCAAAACGTTGGATACTGGCACTGACCTTGCCGTTTTTGTTATTGCACAACGCGATTGATGATAATGCGGTTGCCGCTGCACTGGGCAGTGCTGATTGGTTGTGGAAAATATTGCATATGAGTCATGGGATAACGCTTGATAGTATCAATCATCGTATTATTGTTGTCTACCCGCTGATCCCGTGGTTCTCGGTGATGGCTTTGGGTTATGTGATTGGTGAGTTATTTTTGAAACCTCAGCCCCAGCGACAAAAAACGCTGCTGTTGATTGGCAGTGGCATGGTGCTGGCTTTTATTGTGTTGCGAGCAACCGGTCTTTATGGCGACTCAAGTGTTTATCAAAGCCAAGATACGGTGCTGTTTTCTATCCTGTCGTTTATCAATACCACTAAGTATCCGGCATCGTTACAGTTTATATTGATGACTATAGGGCCAGGATTGATCCTATTGGCGTTACTCGACAAGGTCAATGTTGAGGGGAAAATCTACCCGGCTTTGCATTGGTTGAAAGTGTTTGGCTCGGTGCCGCTGTTTTTTTACCTGATTCATGTGCCGGTGATTAATGCCTCGGCACATTTGTATACCTGGTTGCGATATGGCGAGGCGGTTAACTTCTTTGGCGGCATTAGCGCCGCACCTGAGGGTTATGAGCCCAGTTTGCTATTGGCTTTTATCGCGTGGGCTGGCCTGGTCGCTTTGCTTTATTACCCTTGTAAGCAATTTGGCTTGCTCAAGCGGCGCTCAAACAATCTGATTTTGAGTTATTTGTGATTTTACCGACAAAAATGGACCATTCGTCGAACATCAATATTAATCTGCATAAAAATGATTAGGATAACAAACGAACGAATATTAAAAGGAAGCTTTGATGTTATTCACTCATGTAAAATCAGACGAAATTCAGGGGCCGCATATTGACCACGTCAAGTGTGAAAAGTGCAATGAAACCGGTTTTCGCTTATGGGGCAAGGTAAAATATTTGGCTTTTGAATTGATGGACGTGCCGATGTTTGTCATCAATAAAAAATACGAATTTAGGTGTGATTGTGGTCATTGCCAGCCCCCTTGCCTTAAACCCAAGCAGCTTAGGGTGTTGAAACGTCAAATGTTGCCTTGGACTTACTTTGCTGCCAAACATATGGGTATTGTTGTTTTGATGTTGTTTGCAGCCTTGACTTGGAATGATTATCAGCAGGCGCGTGAGATTGAATATCAACTGGTATCTGAGCCTAAGATTAACGATTTTTATTTTGTCGACTATTTTGCCTATGATGACAAAAGCAACCCCAAGTATCGTTATACCGTGCTCAAAGCAACCGAAGTAGACGAACATAACGTGACTTTGCAAGTGGGCAACATCTTCAATAGTCGCAATGGCAATGCCCGTGATCAAATCAAATCTGACCGCGCCATGCTCGATGGTTTTTTCTCAAAGAATAGCATCACGCTGAGCCGTGATGAATTGGCTGCCATGGTGTCAAATGACACCATTTATGAAGTCAGAAGACCCAAAAACCTCCAGATTGATGGCTGGATTGTGATCCCTCCTGGGAAAGTCGAAGAATACCAACATTATGTCAACCCAGATAACCAAGAAGGTATTGCTTTGTATCGTGGTGAAGACGGTTATTATCGCGATTACGAAGGGGCGTTTAAAGCCTTTACCAAGGCAGCTCTTGCTGATGATGCGGCGGGGCAATTGAATCTAGCTGAGATGTATCGTGATGGATTGGGTACGCAGCAGAATGACCAAAAAGCGTTGCAATGGTTTAAAGCCGCCGCCGACAAAGACTATTCTAATGCACTGCACGAATATGAGCAGCTTTGTGCTAGGCTAAACGATTGCGGTTCGATCTAGTTCCTTGTTGATAGCCCCCTGTTATCCCTGCCTTTTTTGACCTGTTCGCAACATCCTGTGCTATGGTTATTGAATGTGCTGTTGTTACTGGCACATAACTTTACTGGTGGCTGTGATAATGACCACTAAGAGCATTTGGTATTGGTGCAGGTGAAAAATCGCGATGCAAGATTTAAAATGGGCAAAAAATAACAAGGTGATGACAGTGACCATTAACGGCGCTTTTAACGCTCATTTGGTACAGGCTTTTCGTAAAGTATTTCTCGAAATTGAAGGTCAAGACACCACTATTGTGATTGACTTGGCCGACGCAGAATATATCGACAGTGCCGCGTTGGGTTTAATGATTCATATGAAGAAGAAGTTCAAAGATTCCAATCTAAACATCATCAAGATCATCAATTCAAATGATCGTATCCTTAAAGTTTTTCAAATTATGTGTTTTCACGATATGTTTGAAATTGGCTGATAAGCAATAATCTTATCAGCCATTTTGATACAACCGAAAACTGACTTGCCCGGCGGTTTTTTCCTTCAGCAGTTGCCAATTGGCTGGCACTGCCAAATCTGTTAACTCACTTTCGACTTCGACGTAAATTAATGCCGATGGCGTTAATAATCCCCGACTTTCCAGTAATTCACAGACCGGCTCGGCCAAATTCTGGCGAAATGGCGGGTCGATAAACACCAAATCATAGGGTATTGTTTGAGTCGACAGATAACTCAGGCAGTCGGTTTTGACGATTTGGGCCTTGATATCATCAGTATTGCCTGGCGCCAATAACGTAACGTTTTCGGCCAATTGCTTGGCAGCTTGATGGTCTTTTTCAATCATAGTGACCGATGCTGCTCCCCGTGACAAAACCTCAAAACCTAACGAGCCGCTACCGGCAAAACAGTCGAGGCATCGGGTTTGGTCGATATCATTCATTAGCCAGTTAAATACCGTTTCTTTGACTCGGTCTGTGGTGGGCCTGAGGCCTTCAATATCATGCACTGGCAACCTGCGACCACGCCATTTTCCGGCGATGATGCGGATCATACCCGCCGTGGTTTGGCCCTTTTTTTTCTGTTGGTCTGACTTGGCGGATGAGCGGCTGAACTTTCTAGTCATTATTTTAAGGTTGTTCTATTTTTATCTAAAGTTAGTGGTATTATGTGCGCATGATTAGCGTAATACTAGGGCCTGTTTATCTTTGAGCTGTTGGCCAATAGTCACAGATAAACAGACCCCAATAAATCGATAGGGTGGTTATTAGTTAAATGGCGATTAAAGACAAGTTTTTTTCGTGGTTCGGCAAAGGCAAAAAGTCCAATGAAGACGAAGCTGAAACAGTGCAAACCCCAAAAGAAGACGTCACCGAGGCGCAGACATCCGATACCCAGACTAAACCAGAACCAGAACTAGAATTAAAAGTAAAAGTAAAACAACAACCCCCTGTTGCCTCAGACCCCCAGCCAGTAGAAACCGCGCCTGAGCAAGACGAAATGGCTGCCATGTTCGAAGAAGCGGCCACTACGCCAGTTGAACATGATGAAATGAACACCATGCTCGATGAAGTTGCTGCGCCCCCGTTGGCTCCTGAGCCAGAGCCTGCACCAACGCTTGAGACTCAACCAGAGCCAGAACCTGCACCAACACTTGAGATTCAACCAGCGGATGAGCCCGAACAAGACGAAATGGGCGAGATGTTTGATGAAGTTGCCACTGCTGATATTGGCGCCACCAACGATATCGGTTTGGAAGGTGCACCTGAACAAGACGAAATGGGTGAGATGTTTGACGAAGTTGCCACCCATGATATTGACGCCGAAAAAGAACCAGAAGCTGAACCAGAACCAGAAGCTGAGCCAGAACCGGTCAAAAAAGAAGGTTTTTTTGCCCGCCTTAAAAAAGGCCTGAGTAAAACTAAAACCAATCTTGGTAGTGGATTTGTCAGCCTGTTCCGTGGCAAGAAAATCGATGATGAGCTGTTTGAAGATCTCGAAACCCAGTTATTGATTGCCGATGTCGGGGTTGAAACCTCGATGAAACTGGTTGAAAACCTCACCAAACACGCCAGCCGCAAACAACTAAAGGATGCCGAAGCGCTGTATGACTTGCTCAAGCATGAAATGGCTGAATTACTGGGGCCAGTAGACCAACCTATAGAGCCGGTTAATCCCGATGGACCTTATGTTATCTTGATGGTTGGGGTTAATGGCGTCGGTAAAACCACCACCATAGGCAAAATGGCCAAGCAATTCCAGCAGCAGGGTAAATCAGTGATGTTGGCGGCGGGTGATACTTTCCGTGCGGCGGCGGTAGAGCAATTGACGGTTTGGGGCGACCGTAACAACATACCTGTCGTTGCACAGCATACCGGAGCCGATAGCGCTTCAGTTATCTTCGATGCCATTCAGTCGGCTAAAACTCGCAATATTGATGTGATCATCGCCGATACTGCAGGAAGATTGCAGAACAAAGAACACTTGATGGAAGAACTGAAAAAAATCGTCAGAGTGATGAAAAAACTCGATGTCAACGCACCTCACGAAGTGATGTTGACACTCGATGCCGGTACCGGACAAAACGCCTTGAGTCAGGTCAATCTGTTTAATAAAGCAGTGGGTTTGACCGGGTTAACCATCAGTAAACTCGATGGCACGGCCAAAGGTGGCGTAGTGTTTGCCATTGCCGACAAGTTCTCCATTCCGATTCGTTATATCGGTGTTGGTGAAGGTATTGATGATTTGCGCGCCTTTAACAGCACAGACTTTATCGAAGCGTTATTTGCCCAAGATGAGTAAAGCGACAAAAACGATATTAGGGTCAATTGATGATTCATTTTAAGGACGTCAGCAAAACCTACCCCGGTGGGGTTATAGCGCTCGAAAAAGTCAGTTTTCACCTGAAAAAAGGTGAAATGGCGTTTTTGACTGGCCACTCCGGAGCAGGTAAAAGTACTTTGCTTAAAATGATCAGCATCATGGAAAGGCCCTCTGCCGGTTCGGTGTTAATTAACAACTATGACTTAACCAAAATCACCAAGAAGCAGGTGCCTTACGTGCGCCGCGATATCGGCATGATTTTCCAAAATCACCTGCTGTTACGCGATCATACCGTGTTCGACAATGTGGCTTTTGCCTTGATCATCGAAGGATACACCCGCAAAGAGATTGGCAAACGCGTAGATGTTGCGCTAGACAAAGTGGGCCTGTTGAACAAAGCTCGTTGCCGTCCTGACATGCTCTCTGGGGGTGAACAACAACGAGTAGGCATTGCCCGTGCCGTTGTCAACAAACCGCCGATATTGCTGGCAGACGAACCCACCGGAAACCTCGACCCCGAATTATCCAAAGAAATTCTGGGCGTATTTGAAGAATTCAATCAAATGGGTGTCTCTGTGTTGATTGCCACCCATGATTTGGGGTTGATTGCCCGAATGCGCTATCGCACCCTGACGTTGAGTCATGGCCAGGTGATCAACGATGGGCTGCAGACGCCTGGCGGTAACCGGGGGCGGTCATGAGTCTATTATTTGACAACCGCTCAAGCGGTGCTGAAGACCTGCACAAAAAACGGCTGGTGCAAAGGTTACCGATGTTTTTGCTCAACAACTTTCGTCAGATTATCGCCAGCCTTGGTGGCTTGTGGCGCACGCCATCGGCTTCGTTTATGACCATCATGGTATTGGGGTTGAGTTTGACGTTACCTGCGACTTTGCATGTATTGGTCAAAAACGTGCAGAGTGTCAGCGGCAGTTTTGACAATGCATCCGAAATCACCTTATTTCTCAAATCTAATATCAGTGACACTAAAAGTCGCAACCTATTGGCACGGATCAATTTATATCCCGAGGTCGACAGCACCCAATATATTTCGCCCAAAGCCGCAATGGAAGAGTTCAAAGCCCTGTCTGGGTTTGGTAAAGCACTGAACTACCTAGATGAAAACCCGCTACCAGCAGTGATATTGGTACGACCAACCGATTCAAATCGAGCCCCTGAAGCGGCAGATGCGTTGCTGGCCAAATTGCAAAAAGAGCGTGAAGTCGAGCTTGGTAAACTGGATATAGAGTGGCTACAAAGGCTTAACGCCATTGTCAGATTATTGCAAGAAAGTGTTTATACCCTGGGCATCTTGCTGTTGTCAGCAGTGGTGCTGATCATCGGCAATACCATTCGCCTGTCGATCATGAACAAGCGAGAAGAGATAGAAGTAATGAAGCTGGTGGGTGCAACCGAAGGTTACATTCAAAGACCATTTTTATACACTGGTATTTGGTATGGCTTTTTTGGTGGTTTTGTTGCCTTTTTAGTACTTGAAATGATGTTATGGTGGTTAGGTTCGGCCATCACCCGAGTGGCTGAATCCTACAACAATGATTTTATTCTACAAGGTTTGTCATTTGGCGAATTTGGCTACTTGATGCTGATAGCCATCAGTCTGGGTTTCGCCGGATCGCTATTTTCCGTTCGCCGTTATGTCAGCCAGATTGAGCCTTCTATGCTCTGATAAATCTGCTCCGCATCTTTATTTAGTGCCACTGCGTGGCGAAAAACGGAATAAATTTCTTGCTTTGCTGCCTGCATCTTTACTGCAGGCTTTTATTTTTGGGGTCCGTAGTGCAGCAGCACAGCCAAAATCATTCGTTAAAACTATTGGCCCACTGCAACGCATCCTGATAGTAATCACTGATCTCTTCCATTGGAATACCGAGTTTGGCCGAGTATTTTTCGAGCTTGTCCCATTGGGCTTTCTCGTAACAAATGGCGGTTTGCAGGTAGGTAGCCAAAATCCCCTGATTGTCTGATAAGGCGGCTTTTATCTCTGGAGATATCGGCAGTTTCTCGACGATGATTTTCAACTCTTGGTCGAGCAGGGCGTCAACCAAAGAAAACAGGCCGGTTAAAAAGGCCATGGGGGGGTTTTCTTGATCATTGCGTTTGTCAGCGATTTGTGAGCAAAAGCGCGCCCGGATAATCGACTGACTGACCAGTTCAGTGGGTTTGCCATCACCCAAATTGGCCAATGCGATTAATGAAATGAACTTTTTAAGCTCTAACTCACCCATGTAATTGAGCGCGTGTTTTAATGAACCAATGGTTTGCTGACGGCTAAAAGCCGAACTGTTGATAAAACGCAGTAACTTATAAGACAGTGAGACATCTCTTTCGACAAGTTCGGTGACCTTGTTCAAATCCATTTTGACTTTGGTGGCTTCACTGATGAGTTCCATCAGCACCATTTTATTGGGTGCCAGACTTCTTTGTTTAACCACCTCAGGGCGGGCAAAAAAGTAGCCTTGATAATAGTGAAAACCCAGCAGTTTTAGTTGTTCAAATTCTTGTGCGGTTTCGACCTTTTCGGCCAACAAGTCCAGATGCCCTAGGCCCATATCCTTAAGGCGACGCAAGTACTTATTGATCTGTAATATATTGGTTTGTTTAATATCAACCTTGATCATGTCGATAAAGGGTAAGAAAACATCCCACTTTATATCGAAGTCATGATCATCCAGCGCCAGTTTATAACCCATCTGTTTGAGCTTTTTACAGGCGAGTACTAACTCTGGGCTGATGGGTACATCTTCGAGGATCTCGACATAGATGTCATCGATGGGTAACGAGGTCGGAAAATGATGCAACAGCGCGTCTTCATGAAAATTGATGAAAGCGAATTTACCGTTGGTTAACTCGTCAAGTCCGAGCAGCAAATGGTTTTGTGCCAGAATCTTCGAAGTCGCTTCATCAGGGGGCACATCGGGGAAACTGTTGCTTTTTCCGTCACGAAACAGCAGTTCATAAGCAAACAATTCTTGGTTGACATCCAGTATTGGCTGCCGGGCGACGTAACAGTACATATAGCATCACTCAGGCTGGTATATACAGTTAACACTAACAACAAATGGTCTAAAATGAAATGGTGCAACCTTCATTTATATCAATGTGCTAGATGCAGGAAACTAGATAGTGCCCGTCCGGAAACGACTGTTTCCATCTGCCAGTTGGCAGGACGGTGCTATGCAGCGTAGTCGTAAGACCTATTCAATAGGTTTCGAATTTCATCCTGCGTACGCATACTGAAGCGCTAGCGCAAAGGTGTGTTTCGGGATGAAAACTAGATAATTATCTCCGGTTACATATTTTTACTGGATAAAAATGGAAAAATAGGTTAAAAAAGAACCCCCGTGAAAAAAGGCGTTGAAAACAGCGCACTGAATCGGCACTAAAGCGAAACAAATTAAGGGAAGATAACAAGAGTTTCTTGTTGAGTGAAAGAATTCTCGCTGATACGAGGTCTTTTAGGATAGTTAATTTTGAAGATAAAGTGGTACAATCGAACCGCTTATTTGATAGAGGTAGTCTATGAGTACAGAAGTGCAAGCGAAAACCATGACTTTAACCGTCCCAGCTGGCGGTAGTATTGAGAGTTATGTCGCCAGAGCAAACAGCATTCCGATGCTCACTGCCAAAGAAGAAAAGCAATATGCCGAAAACCTGGTCAATGACGGTGATTTGGCATCTGCTCGTAAATTAATTATGTCGCATCTGCGATTTGTGGTTCATATTGCCAAGGGTTATTCGGGTTATGGACTGCCACAGGCTGATTTGATTCAAGAAGGTAATCTTGGCTTGATGAAAGCGGTAAAACGGTTTAATCCTGAAGTGGGCGTGCGTCTGGTTTCTTTCGCCGTACATTGGATCAAAGCCGAAATTCATGAGTTTGTGTTGCGCAATTGGCGCATCGTCAAGGTGGCTACCACCAAATCACAACGTAAATTATTCTTTAACCTGCGTAAAAACAAAAAGCGCTTGGGTTGGTTCTCTGCCAAAGAAGTGCAGACAGTCGCCGAAACCCTTGGGGTCAAAGAAAAAGATGTGGTTGAAATGGAATCGCGCATGAGCGGCATCGATCTGGGTTTTGACTTGTCTGACGACGATGACGACAACGCACCACAGAGTTCTTTTTCTCCGGTGCAATATCTGGAAGACAAAAGCGGTGACGTGGCGACCTTGATTGAAAACGAACAACATGCCAAGCACTCGTCGAATCAACTGTTGTCAGCTATTCGTGCTTTGGATGAGCGTTCTCAGGATATCATCAGCGCCCGTTGGCTTGATGATAACAAGAAAATGACTTTGCAGGAATTGGCCAACAAATACAGCGTCTCGGCAGAACGTGTTCGTCAGCTCGAAAAAAATGCGATGAAGAAATTGCAAGCTGCTATGAGCTAAACAGCGATCGTCTTGAAGTAAAAGCCGCTTTATAGCGGCTTTTTTGATGTCCATGGATGGACGAATGTCACGGGCTCATGGATGAGCAGGAGCGACTGTTTGTCGTCGATTTCGTCGTAACGACCAAAGTAGCGTGCATTCCATGCACGAAGAGCATCATTCGATAAAACAAATCGTGCATGGAATGCACGCTACAAGGTGACGAAACCGTTAATTTAATGACCCCAACACAATACTACCAACAAGCCCTGAAACGACCAGACTTCGAACCCGATCCTGTCCAAGGTGAAGTCGTCAAAATCTTGCAACGCAGCTATGACCTGTTTAATCAAGACTTGCTAAATCGGCCAAATGAATCAAATAATGGACAAACAGCGCCAATCAGCCTCTATTTGTGGGGAAAAGTAGGCCGTGGCAAAACCTTTCTGATGGATGCCTTTTATCAGTGCATTGACCACAAGCAAAAACAGCGTGTTCATTTTTACCGCTTTATGCAGGACGTTCATCACCGATTGGCACAAATTCAGGGCTGTTCGGACCCCTTAATCACCGTTGCCAACCAAATTGCCAAACAGACCCGAATTTTATGCTTCGACGAATTTTTTGTCTCGGATATTGGCGATGCAATGCTGCTGTCTGGTCTTATCCGTCAACTGTTTGCTAATGGCGTGATTATAATCGCCACCTCAAACGTTGAACCCTCTCGGTTATACGAAGATGGATTGCAAAGGCCCCGATTTATTCCAGCGATAAGAGCCATTGAAACGAATATGCAGGTAGTGCATATGGATGGTCTGGTCGATCACCGATTACGAACCCTAGACCAGTGTGACGCCTATTTCTTACTGTCGAAGCCTAGCCCTAACACCAACCCAAGCGAAGCAATGTTTGAACACTTCAAACAGGCCAGCGATCACCATTATCGCGAGCAAGGTGAGATCATTATTGAACATCGGCCTATTAAATGCGTCTATGAAGCCGATAGACGCATCTGGTTCGACTTTGAACAGTTATGCAAGGGTGCACGAAGTCAAAATGATTATATCGCGCTGGCGAGCCGCTACGAGAATATATATATCGACAATGTCCCACAGATGGGCGGGATGATAACGCAAAAGAATATTGCTCAGGGCACTGAAGATGGTGCTGATGGCAGCGAATTGGCGAAACTTAACCGACATCGTCAGGTAATCATGCGCAGCGAATCGAAAAGTGACGACGAGGCCCGACGCTTTATCAGCCTGGTTGATGAGTTATATGACCGCAAAGTTTTGCTGTATATCGGCTCGATGGTGGCCATAACAGAGTTGTATCAGGGTGGCCGATTAACGTTTGAATTTGAACGGGCGGTCAGTCGCTTGCTTGAAATGCAGTCGGTTGCCTATTTTGACAGCTGCCAGTAACATGAGTTGAATGCGCGAATCAATCAAGAACAAAGGATAAGGTCGATGAAAGACAACGAGCAAGAAGCCATCACCGAAAAACCAAACGGCAGTGGACTGGGCAGAATAATCAAAGCGATGGGGTGTTCTTTCAAGGGGTTTAGTGCGGCATTCAAGTATGAGTCGGCTTTTCGTCAAGAATTACTGATGTGCGGCGTGCTGTTTCCCTTCTCATTTGTGTTGGCCACTTCCATCAGCCACTGGGCATTGTTAGTCACGATGTTATTGCTGGTACTCACCATAGAATTACTTAATTCGGCGATTGAAGCGATCACCGACAGGGTAGGCACTGATTATCATGTTTTGTCTGGCAGAGCGAAAGACACCGCCTCTGCTGCCGTTTTTTTGGGGATCACCATGATGTGTGTGGTTTGGGGGGCGGCGTTGATAGAGTATTTGTCGTAGGCGGTCCCTGATTGTAGTTTTGTATGCCATTTATCGCCTTGTATTTTGCCACGCAGTGGCACCTAATAAAGCGGCCTAAGCCGATTTATTCAAACCAAGTCTTTTGTATATGCGCCCACTGAGCTGGAAACTGCTCCATCGGCAAGCGTTTAAAGTCTGAGCGTACAAACTGGTTAAACTTGCCTTCTACAAAGGCCAGCAGCATATTAGCCAGAACACCTTCATCAATGCCGAGGTCTTTGCCCTCGCGCAGTTTGGCTTCTCGTAATACCTGTTTGAACTGAGTCTCTAACTTGTCGTAAAAGTTGCTGATGCGTTCTCTTAATCTGTCCTGTTCACCGAG
Source organism: Algicola sp. (assembly GCA_013216025.1). Classification (GTDB taxonomy): domain Bacteria; phylum Pseudomonadota; class Gammaproteobacteria; order Enterobacterales; family Alteromonadaceae; genus JABSOG01. The sequence goes on from JABSOG010000032.1 coordinate 13,197, forward strand.
CAGGGCGTCACCGGTCATTATGCGGCTGAGCCCCGGATTTTTTTCGGCAAAACCCAACAACAGCGTCAAAATGGTTTCAATTCTGCGGATCACCGATTTCTCGCGGTCGATGATGAGATTCACCCGGGGCAGTATTGTATCTTCGATAAAATCGATTAATCCCTCAAACATCCGAGTCTTGCTGGGAAAATGACGGTAAAGTGCTGCTTCTGAGACACCTACCTGTTGCGCCAATTTGGCCGTCGTGATCCGTTGGCCGGGATTGTTTTCGAGCATGACCGCAAGACATTGCAAGATCTGTTCTTTTCGATTAGTGCGATTTTTAGCTGGCATCGGTAAACTTAAACCCGTTTGAATTGTGACATGATAAGCGCAATCAAGGCTTTGCCCAATTGTTTCTTATCTGTTAATGGTAATATTTCTGAACCGCCTTGCCAAAATACGCTCAGCGCATTGGTATCGGCATTAAATCCTTGACCACCTTTTGAAACATCGTTGGCGCAGATCATATCGAGTTTCTTACGCTGCATTTTGCCTTTGGCGTACTTTTCGACATTTTGGGTTTCGGCGGCAAATCCCACGGTATAAGGTCTATCTTCGGTTAACGCGGCGACATCGGCGACGATATCTGGATTCTTGGTCATGGTGATGGTCATTGTATCGGCTGACTTTTTGATTTTTTGGTCAGCCACATCAATAGGACGATAATCGGCAACGGCGGCGCACGCGATGAAAATATCGGATTTAGGCGCCAAAGATAATGCCGCAGCGTGCATTTCGAGCGCACTGTCTACAGCGGTCACTAGCGCTTTTTGAGGCGGTTGTATCGTGACTTTTCCGCTGATTAGATTGACTGTTGCACCGGCATCAACAGCGGCGGCGGCAATGGCATAACCCATTTTGCCAGAGCTGTGATTAGAGATAAAGCGCACCGGATCGAGCGCTTCGCGGGTGGGTCCTGCGGTGATTGTCAGGGTTATGCCGTCAAGCACCCCTTTTCCTAAAGCATCGGCAGCGGCAAAGTGCTGCTTTGCCAATTCAACCAATGCCATCGGTTCGAGCATTCTGCCTGGGCCTACATCACCACAGGCTTGTTCGCCTTGAGCCGGTCCCCAAATTTTAACACCTCGTTTGGTCAAATTGGCGATGTTGTCTTGGGTAGCCTGAGCACGATACATTTGTTGATTCATCGCTGGTGACAGTGCCAATGGGGCGGCGCTTGCCAAAATGACGGTAGTGAGCAAATCGTTGGCGATACCCGCGTTAATCCGCGCAATCACATCGGCAGTGGCCGGGGCGACGAGAATCAAATCTGCCCATTTGGCCAACTCAATGTGGCCCATGGCGGCCTCTGCTGCGGGATCAAGCAAGTCATCACACACGGGGTTGGCTGAAACTGCTTGCATGGTTAGTGGCGTAATAAACGCTTTGGCGGCATGGGTCATCACCACACGAACATTGGCTCCGTGCTCTTTAAGACGGCGGGTTAACTCGGCGCATTTGTAGGCGGCAATGCCGCCACTAATGGCCAATATTATATTTTGATTGGTTAGCAATTTGACGCTCAGCTGCTAGGCTAGGGTTAATGGATGTAAAGAATAGCAAATTTGACTGGAAAATCTTATCAATTTTTTCGGTGTTGTTATTTAAGGTATAATTAAATCAAAGGAGTGACCCCATGATAATCAAACAATGGCCCAATAATGAACGTCCCCGTGAAAAACTCATCCTTGTTGGCGCCGCCCAATTGTCTGACGCCGAATTGTTGGCGATCTTTTTGCGAACCGGCACTAAAGGCATGAATGCAGTCGATTTGTCACGCAGCCTGTTAACCCAATTTGGTAGTCTGCGCACCCTCATTGGCGCTTCACAGGATGATTTTTGTGAGCACAAAGGACTCGGTCCTGCCAAATATGCCCAATTGCAGGCGGTGCTTGAAATGTCTCGGCGATATTTTGAAGAACTGACCAAAACAACTAATGCTCTGTTATCACCGGATGCGGTCAAAGATTTTCTGCGCAGTAAATTACAGGATGAAGAACACGAAGTGTTTTCCATTCTGTATTTAGACAACCAACATCGGGTATTAAAATACGAAGAACTGTTTTGGGGCACGATTGATGGTGCGATGATTTATCCGCGCGTGGTAATCAAAAAAGTCATAGACAACAAAGCAGCGGCAGTGATCTTCGCACACAACCATCCATCCGGAACCGCCGATCCAAGCCAAGCTGATATCGCCATCACCGACAAATTAAAGAAGGCATTGGGCTTGATTGACGTTAGGGTGCTTGACCATTTTATCATCGGTCACGATGTGGTGTCTTTTGCCGAACGTGGATTAATTTAAAATTTTTTTAAAAAAAATTATTTGAGTGATTATTCGTAGCGTGTTGATATTTAACGATTTATTGGTTTTTCGGTGTTTGGCAGACTAAAACCTTTTAATTAAGGTTTGATCTTTTAGGCTAATTCTTGTATAAAATGCGCCCTTTAAGAAATTAGAGCAATGCCGTGTGTGGGGTTGCTTCAACATTAGTTATTTGGAGACTAGAAAATGTCTAAAGTATGCCAAGTGACAGGTAAGCGCCCAGTGGTTGGTAATAACCGTTCACACGCTAAAAACGCCACAAGGCGTCGCTTCCTGCCAAACCTACAGACTCACCGATTTTGGGTTGAGAGCGAAAAACGTTTCGTTAAATTACGCCTTACTACAAAAGGTATGCGCATCATCGATAAGAAAGGCATCGATGCTGTATTGACTGACATGCGCTCTCGTGGCGAAAAAGTTTAAGGAATAACATCATGCGTGATAAAATTCGTTTAGTTTCTTCTGCTGGCACTGGCTATTTTTATACTACTGATAAAAATAAGCGTACTATGCCTGGCAAAATGGAGATCAAAAAATACGATCCCAAAGTAAGAAAACACGTTATGTTTAAAGAAGCCAAAATCAAATAGATTCTGCTTCGTTGAATATAATTTAAAAAACCCGGCTTTTGCCGGGTTTTTTGTTTCTGGGGTGCTGGAGGTTGTTGCAAAATCCCCTGCCTACAATTGAGCGCCGTAGCTGACTTTTGCAACAACATCCCTGGTCGTCGTCGCTCCTGTTCATCCATGCCCGAAAAATATGCATCCTGCATTTTTAGGATACCATCCATCCTTGGATATAATCCCGCGACATTAGACCATCCCTGGTCGTCAAGCGCCAAAATTTTTGATACATTAACGCCATTATTCTCCATCATTCAAAACCACCATGATTCAATTGAGCAAAAAAGGCTGGAACAATGTACTGATCTTCTCGATGTTGCTGATGATCATGGTCTTTAACGGGATGCACAAAAATCTCGGACCTGGTGAGTCTACCGATACCGATGTGCTGATATTACCCGAGAACTCGCTGGTATTGACGCTCAACATCGGTGATATCGCGATAGAGCGCATAGGGCAGGGCTGGCGGGCCAATCCAGCAGTGAATATGGACTTGAATCAGCTAACCGACTTGATGGCGCGCTGGAAAGCGCATAAAGCCCAATGGCAAATGGACGACAGCGAAGCCAAAGTGATGACCGATGGCACAATGCCGCAGTTTATTGTGATAGCCACGCTGGCCGGTAAAACAGATGGCGCTGTTTATGCGTTTTATCCGCAGTTAGAAGAAGTGTGGATCCACGACCAATTTGCCAAGCGTTGGCTCAAAGCACCTATCAGTATGATGAGCGAATTATTTCCAAAACCGTTATATCCTGAACCTTAAACCTTAAACCTAAACCCTGAACCCGAAGCTGTCTTTATAGAAAAAGAGTTATCATGCCTGAATTACCAGAAGTAGAAGTCACCCGTATGGGGATTGAACCCCACATTAAAGGCCGTACAGTCAATAAAATCATCATTCGTAACGGCCGCCTGCGCTGGCCCATTCCCGACGAAATTCAGCAATTGGTTGGACAAACGGTGCGTACGGTGGAGCGCCGAGCCAAATATTTGCTGATTAAATCGGATGTCGGCACGGCCATTCTACATTTGGGCATGTCAGGCAAGTTGTGTGTGGTATCAAAGCAAACGCCTCTGATCAAGCACGATCATGTGGATATTGAGTTCAATAACGATATGGTGCTCAGATACAACGATCCTCGCCGTTTTGGCGCGCTGTTATGGCATGAAGGCATCACCGGTCAACACTCGGTATTGCGCAACCTCGGTCCAGAACCGTTTGACGACATTTTTACCGGCGACTACCTCTACCAGTTGTCACGGGGCAAACAATTGAGCATCAAGCAGTTTGTCATGGACAACAAAATTGTGGTTGGGGTGGGTAACATTTATGCCAACGAGGCACTGTTTAAAGCGGGCATACACCCCAAGCGGGCGGCGGGCAACATCGCCAGAAAACGCTACGATGCACTGGCGCCCATCATTATCGACACCCTCAAAAAAGCCATCGCCCAAGGCGGCACCACGCTTAAAGACTTTGCCCAAGCTGACGGTAAGCCGGGTTATTTCGCTCAAGAATTACAGGTTTATGGCCGCAAAGGGTTACCTTGCGTACTGTGTGAAGCACCGCTGAGTGAGATAAAGTTGGGTCAACGTTCGACGGTTTTTTGCCAAAACTGTCAAAATTAGCAGCCAGATATATCCCCAAGAACCACCACCAGAGCTGAGGGGGTTGGCGTTACGTCTGGCACGCCAAACATTGTCGGGTGCTGGCCAACAACATTTTGACCCGCCGTCACGCTGAACTGTGACAGATAGCCTTCAATGGAGTCTGACAAAAGCCATTGTTATTATTTGATCTGGGGCAATATACCACATCTAGCGCCTATCTGAGTAAGCAAAAATTCAACCTAAGCTCCATTCGTGTTATAAACAATGCGCAGCAAAAAGATGCGTAAAAATAGTATAACGCACTAAACTCATGCTTTAAATTAATGCACTAAAAACGAGTGCCACGGGGAACATATGAAACTCAAACTACTCGCCTCAGCCATTGCCGCTACATTGGTATTAAGTGGCTGTGTTGTTGCCGTCCATGGTGACAGAGACAGACAACAAGACAGACAAGTCGACTATAGCTACGATCGAGAAGACCAATCTCGCGCTACCTCAGCTCGCAGTGAGCGCACAGCCAAAGCAGATGACAAAGTATTCGCTACACCTTACCTCACTGAAGAACTCGACAATGGTTTGAGAATCATTATCGTTAAAACTGACTACCCAGACGTTGTGGCCGTCAGCATTCCAGTGTCTACTGGCTCTCGTAACGAGATTGAACAGGGTAAAACCGGTTTTGCTCATTTTTTTGAACATATGATGTTTAAAGGCACGCCTGATTATCCACAAGAAGAGTACGACAAGATATTGAAAAACGCCGGGGTCGATAACCGCGCCTCGACCTCAGACGACTATACCCATTACCGTACGGTATTTTCCAAAGAACATCTCGAAACCATGCTGATGCTCGAAGCCGACCGCTTTCAAAATCTGCAATATAGCGAATCGCAATTTAAAACCGAAGCGTTGACGGTTAAAGGTGAATACCTCAAAAACAACGCCAGCCCGGTGCGTAAATTACTGGCAGCATCTAGAGATCTCGCCTTCACCAAGCACACTTACAAACACACCACCATGGGCTTTTTCGAAGACATTGAGGCAATGCCAGATCAACTCGATTATGCCAAGACCTTTTTCGACCGATTTTACAAACCAGAGAAAGTGAGTATCATCGTTGCCGGTGATGTCGATCCCAAACAAACCCTCAAGTGGATCAAAAAGTACTGGGGAGACTGGAAACGCGGCGATTATGTTGCCGATATTCCAAAAGAGCCAAAACAAACACAAGCCAAATACAAACACCTTAAGTTTGACGGTATGCCGGGACATTGGGTGATGCAAAGTTATCACGGCCCATCGTTTAATCCGCGTCACAAAGACAAACCGGCCGTTGACTTGATGGCTGAGCTGTATTTCTCTTCAACCTCAGATATCTACCAAAAACTGGTGGTTGAAACTCAAAAGGCCAGCCAGCTTTGGACTTACTTTCCAGACCGTAAAAACCCACACCTGTTGTATATTTCCGCTAAAGTCGACAAGGCTGAAGATTTGGATTTTGTTCGCACCGAGATCGCCAAAACACTGGCCAAAGCCAGAACAGAATTGGTCGACGAGGACAAATTAGCCAAACTTAAGTCGAATCTAAAATACAGTTTTGCCAACGGCCTCGACAGCTCTTCTTCTATCGCCCGAACTTTGGCGGGTTATGTTCATTTCAACCGTGATGCCCAAACCGTTAATCGGCTTTATTCAATGGTTGACAGAATAACCGCACAAGACATCAAAAAAGCGGCCAATCGCTACTTTATCGATGCCAATCGCACCACGATTTCAATGTCAGATTTGGCCACATTAAGCCAGTTTGAAAATGAAGTGGATATCGCTGGGTTTGTTGGCGACGACAAAATGGTTGAACCGACGTTTAAAATCGTTGATAAGACCAGTGACTCGGCCATTATTGATGTTAACTGGTTGTTTAACACTGGTGCAGCCGCCGATCCAAAAGGCAAAAAGGGCCTAGCAGCCCTAACCGCCGCAATGATTGCCCAAGGTGGCTCACAAAGCCGCAGTTACAAAGACATTCAATTGGCGATGTATCCGCTGGCGGGTAGTTTCCATTCGCAACTCGACAAAGAAATGATTTCATTCCGTGGCCGTGTTCATAAAGACAATGCGCAAGCCTGGCAAAAACTGGTGATGGACCAGTTGATGAACCCTGGCTGGCGTGAAGAAGACTTGAAACGAGTGAAAACCCAATTGGTCAATTCAATAAAAAGTGGCTTAAAAACGTCGAACGACGAAGAACTGGGTAAAGAAGTACTGTATTCAGCTTTGTATAAAGGCCACCCGTATGAGAGCTTTAATACCGGCGACATCTCGGACATTGAGTCTATTACGGTTGAAGATATCAGCAACTTCTATCAAAGTCAGTTCACCCAAGCCAAGTTGACACTGGGATTGACTGGCGATATGCCACGTCAGGCCAAACAAAAGCTAATTGCCGGTTTGAGCAAATTGCCCAAGGGCAGTGAAACCCGACTCGACATTCCACCTGCGCCAAAACTCAGTGGACGTCATGTCACCATCGTTGAGAAAAATGCCAAGTCAACAGCAGTGTCTTTTGGTTTTCCTATCGACACCATTCGTAGTCACAAAGACTGGGTAGCGCTGTGGTTGGTACGTTCATACTTCGGCGAACATCGCAGCCATAACAGCTATCTTTACCGTCGTATTCGTGCCATTCGCGGCATGAACTATGGTGACTACTCATACATTGAGTATTATCCGCGTGGTATGTATCAAACCAAACCCGATGCTAATTTGGGGCGTTCGTCACAAATCTTCCAAGTGTGGTTGCGGCCACTGCGCAGTAACAGCGATGCGCATTTTGCTACCCGGGTGGCGATGTTTGAACTCGAAAAACTGATCAAAGACGGCATGAGTGCAGAGAACTTCGAAGGCACCAAAAACTTCCTCTACAACTTTGTGCCACAGATGGTCGATTCTCAAGACAGACAACTCGGTTATGCACTCGACAGCGAGTTTTATCAAACTGAAGATTTTGTCAGTTATGTACGCAATGGTTTAAACAAATTGACATTGGATGATGTTAACCGGGTGATTAAAGAAAACCTGCAAACTGACAATATTCATTATGTGTTTATCAGCGGTGATGGCAAAGACATGAAAAAACGTCTAGTGAGTGATCAAACGTCATCGCTTGAATACAACAGTGAAAAACCACAAGAGCTGCTTGATCAAGATAAAATCATTCAAGATTACAAACTGCATTTAGACGGCAGCCGAGTCAACATTAAAGCGATTGATGACTTGTATCTTTAAATTGTGGCCTAGTTAGGGGCTGGAGGAACGGAGGCTCCGCAAGGGGGTCAAAGCAAATTAAGGTCAGGGACAGGCAAGCTGTCCACGAACCTAAATTAGCACTGACCCCAGCCGGTGGCGGCCCATCGCTACCACCTGCCTTTGTCTGTGTCGCCTGGCGCCACCACCAGCTGGGGTCAATGCTTTTGATTATGTCGAACAAAAAAAAATTTTGTTCGACAAAATCAAATGCTTTGACCCCCTTGCGGAGCCTCCGTACCGCCGGCCCCAATCGAAGCCACCTATTTCAAAAGTTGTTAAAGAAGGGAAGTTATGAAAAAGTCACTCTTTATGTCGTTGTCAGCGCTCGCGGTGCTTTTAAGCACAACAGCCAGTGCCGCCAATACGGCACCTCAAATCAGCGGTAACCCCGTTACCACAGCTGTCGATAACCAGTTTTATCAATTCAGCCCCCGTGGCTCAGACGTTGATGTTGACGACTCACTGATTTACGCAGTCAATAACTTGCCAAGCTGGGCCAGTTTTAGCCCGGCCACCGGAGAGCTGTCGGGTACTGCCAAACTGGTGGATAACCAAGTCAGCGCCACAGCCAATGTTCAATTCACCATGAATCTCGATTCGAGACATGCGCCGCCGTTATACGTGGCTTTTGATCCGCTCAATAGCGCGAGTTATAATTTCAACAGTGCCGTTGTCATTTTTGATGACAATGGCGACCCAATCAACTTGGGCATCTATTTTGCCAAACAGCCTTTTCCTAGTGGCACATGGAATGTTCACCTTAGCGCTAACGGCATAGATTTGTCTGGCGTACTGGGCGGTGGTGTCGGCGGTGGTGTTGCTGGCCAGCCCGCAGCGACATTCAGTTTTGATAGCCAAGGAAAAGCGGGGGTTGATCCGCTGCCCCCCGTATCCATGAATCTTGCGCAATTTAACGCCGGTCAGGTTAATCTTCTGTGGCATAGTGATAATGGCAGCAGACGGGTAACGCAGGTCCAATTTCCTTATCATGTAAAACATTTCGGCCAAGATGGGATCAGCAAAGCTGAGGCGGCACAAACGGCCACACTCGATATTTCTGTCAAAGACAGTTTTGGGGCAAGTAGCGCTTTACCGCCATTTACCCTTACGGTATTTACCGACAGCAATTCGGTAGACACCGATGGTGACGGCATCACTGATGTTAATGATGCCGACGATGATAATGACGGTACCATCGACACCAATGATGCTTTCCCCTTTGACAGCACCGAAATAGTCGATATCGATGGTGACGGCATCGGCAACAACTTAGACACCGATGATGACAATGACGGACTGCCTGATGTCAGCGATCCTGATCCGCTGGTGTCTTCAGTCAACCGGGCGCCAAACATATCGGGCACACCAAAAAGCTGGGCAGCAAAAGGCGGCAGTTACAGTTTTACCCCAAAGGGCAATGATCCTGATGGAGACAGCTACACCTACAGCATTACCAATAAACCGTTGTGGGCAACGTTCAATAGGGTGACCGGCCAGTTGTCGGGCAGCAATGTCATTGCAGATTCGGCGTTGCTTGGCAAAATGACTGAAAACATTTACTACACCATGAACCTTGATTCACGGCTCCAACCGCCGATTGTCGCGGCTTTTAACCCTAGTGACTCCGCCACTTATAACAGCAGCTCGTCAATGACCATCTATGACAGTCTGGGTGATACGCACATCTTTGGGGTGTATTTTGTTAAGGCTCAAATACCCGATAGAACGTGGAATGTTCATGTGACTATCGATGGCGCAGATTTGTCCGCTCAGCTTGGGGCTAATGTTGGCGGTGGTGTTGCAGGTGCTCCAGCGACGACAATCAGCTTTAAGGATAATGGCCGACCTTTGACTAACCCGCTGCTCGCTTTATCTATGACGGGCGGCGCTGGCACTACTGGTATTTCGGGTATCTTGATTAATGGTGCCCAGTTTCCAACAACCCTGACGCTTAACTGGGAGTCAGGCACAAACAATCGTCAGCCGACTCAGCTAGCTGCCGAATTCAGCGTGACTGATGCCGTTGAAGATAGTGCTACGTTCTCAATTGATTCGATAAAAACCCAAAATATTTTTTATACCATGAATCTTGATTCACGGATGACCCCGCCAACGGTGACTGCGTTTGACCCATTGGACAGTGCCAGCTACAACCATACTTCGTCAGTGAAGATTTATGACAGTCTGGGTGCTGAGCACGCTTTTGGGGTGTATTTTGCCAAAGCAGCCGCGCCGGCAGTGAATCAGTGGCATGTTCATATGACCATTAATGGTTTTGACTTATCTGGTGTGCTTGGTGCCAATGTAGGCGGAGGTGTTGCTGGAGCGCCCGCTCAAACGATCACTTTTGACAATGCTGGTCAGCCTGCGCCCAGTCCGTTGCTAGATTTAGCGATAACCGGCGGTGCCGGTACTACCGGAATATCTGGTCTTTTGTACAATGGGGCTTCATTCCCGACAACCTTACTGTTTAACTGGGCATCAAGTGACAACAGTCGTCAACCCACCCAGCTGGCCGCCAATTTCAACGTTGCCGATGCCACTCAAGATGGCGCCTCGGCTTTGGACCTGCCCAAAATAACCCATAATGTTTATTACACGATGAACCTTTATGCAGACTCACCTATACCGCCGTCTTTCAATTTCGACCCTAATGATAGTTTCTCTTACAACTTTACTTCGTCATTAAACATCTATGACAGTCTGGGCGAGGCCCACAACCTCGGGCTTTATTTTGTTGCTAATTTTGCTAGGGCTTGGAATGTTCATGTGACCATTGATGGCACTGACGTGTCAGGTGTGCTTGGGGCGAATGTCGGCGGTGGTATTGCTGGTGCACCAGCAAGCGTGCTGATTTTTACCAGTGACGGCGTGCCAACGACAAACCCTTTACTGCCAATTGCAATCACTGGTGGTGCGGGTACTACGGGCATATCAGGTCTTTTGATCAACGGGGCGACGTTCCCGACGACGTTGGTGATCCATTGGACATCGGATGTCACCAGTCATCAACCTACCCAATGGGCCGCAGATTTTAACGTGGTAGATGTCCGTCAAGATGGCGTTTCGCAGGCTGATGCCAAAGCGCGCAGCCAAATTGAGATTAGCGTTACTGATAGTCATGGTGCCAAATCGTCATTGCCGACATTTAGCATTGAGGTGGTTGACCTGACGGATACTGACAACGAGGGCACGGTTGATTATGTTGATACCGACGATGACAATGATGGTGTGGCGGACTCTGCCGATTTAGAGCCGCTTAACGACAAACGCTGGACCAATACCGACACCGATAGCGATGGCATCACCGATGATGTTGAAATCGTTAACGGTTTAGACATCAACAACCCATTGGACGTATG
>JABSOG010000319.1 GCA_013216025.1 Algicola sp.
AACCCGTACCGTTTTAATTCAGCTTTAAAAAGTGCCAACATTATTTACTTCCCCTAGTCGTATTCTTCCAATCATTCAGTAGCAAAAATGCCACTAGTCCCGGCAGCGCCAGAACGGCGTTCATTAGTGTCCAAACCAGCCGGTTAGATTTATTCATTATCTTATCGCTGTTCAGCATCCGGCTCGCCAAAACCCAGGTCACCACAGCCGAGAAAATCGCGCCAAACAGGCAAAACAGATAAACCCCCATGCCATACTGCCTTTGCCAAAAGTAACGATAAGGTTTTATTTTGTCGTTATCGCCTGCAACAATCGAAGGCAAGGTGCCATTAAGCAAGTTGTTCGCAATGGGCGAAAACACAAATAATTGAAACTCAATAAATGCCGGCAGTTGACGCTCAGTAAAAGCCGTCTTTGCCAAATATTTGGCCTGACCTTCATGAGGAATAAAACCAAGGCTCGCCCCCGGCTGATTAAATCCTAGATAATGCGGGCTGGTATAACGCAGCAGGTAACCATTTTTTACTTCAGTCATGGAGATATTAAGACTAAGCGCTGCATCAATAGGGTGTTTGATGGTGTGTTTGGCGTTTAGCGGAATATCCGTTGCCATAAAATCAATGGCGTCGAACAGGTAAACCGTTTGGTTAGAGGCCATAACAACCGTGTCGAACATCATATTGGCCGGGGTTATGTAATATTCGTCAACAGTCAAAGTATGCAATAAAATCAATTTTTGCTGCTCAAAGTCGATACGAAACAATTGGTTTTTGACGCTGATAAATTGATTACCCGCCATTACTGGCACTGCTTGAAAGGGTTCTGGTTTAACGAAGTTTGGGTTTTCAGTAAAACCTGACACTCCCAGCAAACCACTGACTTTGCCCGATTGCTGGTCGCGCCCGACAAACAGCATTTGGTCATGAGAGAACAACCAGTTTTGTTTGTTGTGCACATCAGGTATGAAAAAACTTCGGTCTTTCATAAACAGCTGACCTTTAATGTCATTTGGGTTTGGCACAGCAGCCGTCGATTTAATCACGCTTTTAAACTTGCCGAGGGTCACTTGCCGTTGCAACGAGGCTTTATCTTTAAAATTAGTATGTTTCAACAAACGGGTATACTGTTGTTGGTCTTCGAGCTTTGCAAAATTTTGCAGTGAGTCTTGGCTGGTATCAAGTCTTGGATGGGCTGAAAATACCGACAACGGTAAATGAAAATACAAGGCTTGAGCCGCCACCATCACCAGCACAATCGCGGGTTGCAATATCAATGAAGACACGACTATCGCCCGCTTTTTCAAGCTTTTAACCGATAAGTTAGGTTTAAAGGCTAGTCGAACGGCATAAAAGCTGATGGCAACAAAAATGGCATCGATAAGCAAATCAATCCCAGCCGGCCTATGCGCGCCCATCATCAGATAAGTCACCGGCCAAATGGCCAGATAGGCCGCTTTTGATGGCGTAAGCACCGCAAAGCAACCACAAAAATAGGCCACAGCAGCAAGACCAAACAAATGCACGCAATACAGGTAATGTCGTAAATCGACCACATTGTCGGTGAATATATCGAGAAAAACCAACACCACAGTAAAAGGCAATACCAAGCCAATAAACAACAATAAAAGGGAAGCACCAGTCAGTGCCAAATGGATTTTATGCACTGCCAGCGGGCGATGTAACAGGTATGCCCAGTGGCTCTTGCGAGTGTTCAGACCCATTGACAGCAAAGCGAAGGCAAAACCGCCAACGCCGGTCGTTATAATGAAATACATCAGCTTTTGCGATGCGGGTGCCAAAATGGGAGATATTTTGCCGATCATGGCCCAGACCATCATTTGAGCAATAAAGACCAACCAGGCCGCTTTGTGATAGCGTTTAAATTCGCTTTTGAACAAGTGAAACATAACGAATTCCCTACTTAGCTTTTTTGGCAGATTTATGGTTTTTGGCCAACAGAGAATTCACAGCCTTGTCGAGGTTAACCGGTGCCTGCACCGGCTCGTCTGCGCCCAGTTGTAACAGCGTCGACTTAACTGTATCAATTGGCTGGTCAATCACCATAATGTGATGCTGCCCTTCAATCACCTTCATCGACAATAACCCGGGAATTTCCTGATCCACGGGGCCAGCGGATTCGAAGTTACAAATCCAATAGCTAATACGCTCACACAACTCATCCGGGCTAGCAGTATATTTAACCTGTCCTTTTTCGATAATAATGAGATTGTCGGCCACCCGTTCAATTTCTTCCATTTGGTGGGAGCAATAAACGATGGTGGTGGTGTTGTTGCTGCTGTCGGTTTCGGTATGCATCAAGGCTTCAAGAAACGCCTGTTTAGCCACTACGTCAAGGCCCAGTGTTGGTTCATCGAGTATCAGTAATTCAGGCGATTGTGCCAGCGCCATTGATAGGTTTAACCCGGCCCGTTCACCGCGCGACAAACCCGAGATTTTTTGGTCCGGTTCAACATCAAAATTGCCTATCACAGAATCATAAATAGCCTGTTGCCACTGAGGATAAAGCGCTTTTTGCATTTGCGTGACTTCCCCTGCCGTCATCCACGTTGGTAACGTATGCTCTTCGTTAACGTAACCGATTCGACCGCGCATTTGCGGCGTCAACGCCTGACTGTCCATGCCCAAAACAGTAGAGCTGCCGGTGGTTGGTGAGTCAAACCCCAACAAAATACGAAACAAAGTTGATTTGCCCGCACCATTAGCACCAATAAGCGCATGAATGCCGCCTTGACTGATGGTGATCTCGCAGTTGTCTAGTGCCAGCTTTTTGCCAAAGCGTTTGCTCATGCCTTTAGTTACAATGATATTCTCATTGATGTTTTGAATGTTCTGTTCCGTCATTATCGCCGTCTACCTATTTTTTATCTTGTTCAATTCGGCCAACACATGGTCGGCAATTTGTTGTGGGTTGAAATCGAGATACATCACCTCATTTACAAACCCCTTGGTGGCCTCTTCCAGCTTTTGCTGTTGGGCGTCGTCACTTAATTGTTGCTGAGGCTCAAGGACAAAAACCCCCAAACCCCTTCGTGCGCCCAGTAAACCCTGCGCCGTCAATTCTGAATACGAGCGAGACACAGTATTGGGGTTAATGCCCAATTGCATGGCCAACGCCCGCACACTCGGCAGCTTACTGTCGGGTGGTAAGTTACCTTTGCCAATTTGCTCGCGAATTTGGTCAACAATCTGGCGAAACACCGGTCGTGCATCCCCAGTGGTGATACTGATGGCTAATGCCGTTGTTTTTTTCATGGGCCTCTTTTACAGTATAGATTTGGTGTTCTAACTGTATTAGGTGTACTAGTTTAACTAATACACTACATACACACAGTAAATATGTCAAGACTGTTTTATGGATGGCGGGATTAGTCTGCTGTATCACTTTGTTGCAAATCAACATCAACACTTACCTACCTACCCCTTTTCATCGAAGAACAATGATGATAAAACCAATGAGGTATATTTCAGGTTTTCAAATCGGAGAATTAAATGGACAAAATAAAAATCGTCGCTGTCGTTGCGATCACATTTATGGTGGTACTTTCCATCAACATCAACACAAACGGCTCACAAGAATACCTGAGCTTCAAAACCGAAGACGAAGCCAACAACATCGAGATATTTAAAAAGGCCAGTGCATCAGTGGTTTACGTCACCAACACCGCGCTTCGCCGAGACTTTTTTGCGATGAACGTACAAGAAATCCCGCAAGGTACCGGCACCGGATTTGTGTGGGATGAGTCGGGTATAATCGTCACCAATTATCATGTTATTCAAGGGGCCAACAAAGTCACAGTAACCTTGCAAGATCACACCGAGTTAGACGCCAAAGTGATTGGTGTTGCACCCGACAAAGACTTGGCAGTTCTCAAAGTTGAGAGTAAAACCAGCCTCCACGCCTTGCCGCTGGGTGACTCAGCATTGCTTG
This sequence comes from Algicola sp., assembly GCA_013216025.1. Taxonomy (GTDB): domain Bacteria; phylum Pseudomonadota; class Gammaproteobacteria; order Enterobacterales; family Alteromonadaceae; genus JABSOG01. Next base: position 3,949 of record JABSOG010000319.1, read on the forward strand.
AAGTTGGCCGCAAAGTAATCGCCATCGGCAACCCGTTTGGACTAGACACCACCTTAACAGTCGGCGTTGTCAGCGCCCTTGGCCGCGAAATCGACGCAGTAACCGACCGAAAAATTCGCGGCGTTATTCAAACCGATGCGTCGATTAACCCCGGCAATTCCGGCGGCCCCCTGCTCAACTCACTGGGCCAATTAGTCGGCGTTAATACCGCCATTTATAGCCCCTCAGGTGCCAGCGCAGGCATAGGATTTGCCATTCCAGTCAATACAGTGAAAAAAATCGTGCCTCAACTAATCGAGTATGGACAGGTCAATACGCCGGTAATGGGCATAGAAGTAGCGCCAGATCACTGGGCCAGACAATACGGCATCAAAGGTGTGGTGGTAGTTCAAACAGTGCCAAGACAATTCGCCGCCAAGGCCGGTATAAAAGGCATTAGTCGCAATCGTCGTGGCCGTATAGTATTGGGTGATGTGATCACCGAAGTCGCAGGCATAAAAGTCAACAACTTCGATGAATATTTGGCTGTTTTAGAACAACTTAAAGCGGGTGATACGGTAGAGGTTGTGACCCAAAGAGATGGTGAAGAGCAAACATTTTCAATTGAATTAAGTGCGCCCGCCCATTAATCTAAACACAGACTGCGAGGTTGATATGTCCATATTGCGTTAAATATGAAAAAAATGGTTAAATACTAGACAATACTAAGTATAATTGTTACATTAGCGCTCGGCACGGCTGACGTTGCTATTCATGGGAATACCGTAATTATTTGTTAAAATAGGACTGAGTAAATGAATTTGAAAAAAAATGCACTGTTAATATTGGCCGCTTTACCTGTAGTACTAACCACGTCAATAGCCCCTGCGGTTGCACAACAAAACAGCTTTATAACGAGTGAAGCTGTATCCATAACTGTCATTAGCGAGCAAGAATTTGCACGTTGGGACAAATATGCAAAACAAGCATTAGCGAGTAAAGCTGTTTATGAATGCATACCTTATCCAACTTGTATGTTGTAGTATGTACTAAATAGACCCTAGATTTACCCAAACATCGCTCCTGTGCATCCATGCACCCGCGACATTCGCACATCCTTGTGCATCAAAAAAGCCTGCTTGTACGATCAGGCTTTTTTATTTTCAGCGTTTAAAACCCTGAATTAGTGCACACCCTCAAGATGATCATACAACCAAGCCGCCGCCCCGATAAACGCAGGCTGGCGATGGGTGATCAATTTAACAGGAATATCCTTAACCATTTTACGCATCACCCCTTTATTAACAAAACGCTTCAAAAACTGACTTTGGCCAATGTGCGGTTGTATCTGAGGCAATATACCACCACCCAAATAGACACCGCCTGTTGCGCCAAATATCAGCGCTAAATCACCGCAATAACTGCCAAGCAATCCTAAAAAACTGTCGAGTGCGTCAACGCACATTGCATCGGTGTTGGCCAGTGCGTGTTGGGTGACTTCGTCTGGCGCTAGGTTTCTGACTGGCTGTTCGTTCAAACGGCAATATAGCTGATACAAGCGTACCAATCCCTTGCCGCAAATTAGGTCTTCGGCAGAGATGTGCTGTTGTTGTTGGCGCAGCAGTTTGAACAGCGCTTGTTCAGTTTCGTTGCTCGAAGCGATTGCCACATGACCGCCCTCTCCGGCTACGGGATAGTATCCGTTGCCAGTTGATATCAACGCGGCAACGCCTAATCCAGTGCCGGGGCCAATCACCACTTTGGTACCTTTGTCGCTATGTTCACCAGGCTTAGTTTCGCCAGGATTAGTTTCGCCGGGTTTTATTTCAAACAAACTATTGTCTGGTAAAAACGGCAAGCTGTAAGCCAGTGCGGCGAAATCGTTGATCACCAACAGCGAATCAAAACGATAACGTTTTTTGAGTTTTTCGATGCTGAACTGCCAATCTACGTTGGTCAGCTCTACGGTATCACCGCTGACAGGTCCGGCAATGGCGATACAGGCATTTTTGGGCCGAGGTCCACTGAGGGTTTCGAGAAACATCTCCAGTGACATTGAAAAACTGTCGTAATCGGCGGATAAGAATACCCGGCTCTGATTGACGTTAAAACTGCCAGTCGCTTCATCGCGACCTTCGACCAGCGCGTAACGGGTGTGGGTGCCGCCGATATCGGCAACGAGAAAGGGGAAGATTTGTGCTTGGGTCATGGTTCTTTCCTGAGTTTGTTTTGGTGTGCCCTGCGGGCTTAAGCCTTCGGCCCTAACGTCAAAAGCCCCAACACGGAGTCACGGAGGCACAGAGAAAGAAAGAGGAAAAGCAAAAGAAAATAAAGGAATAAAATGCAGTTCCATTTTCATACATACCAATATTAAAATCATTCATATCAGTTTTTTATCTTTTCTCTTTCTTGCTCCGTGTCTCCGTGCCTCCGTGTTGAGATCTTTTGACCTTAATCTCTAGCTACTGGCAACTCACCGTCGCATTCTTAGCTGTGTTAGGCCGAATCGCAATATCAGCGAAGCTGATACTAAACTGCGCAGAAGTGGTCAAACTGAACGGGCTGAAAACCGATCCCATCACACTGTTGTCTTTGTCAAAACAAGCCAAATCGACACTGATTGCCTGCCAGCTGTTGGCGGGTAACCCCATCAGGGTTGACGTTAGATCTACCTGTTTGTCGGCCATTGCCAACATCACTGGCCCTGCCGCTGCTTCATCGACTTTAACCATTAATGACAATGACGCATTGGCTTCCAAATACGAGCGCAGATCTTTGGGGAAATCATTACTGATAGCCACAGTGCCGCTGCCTTTGCCGTTAAACGTTACCCGACGGGCATCTTCTTGCACCAATTTGTCGATGGTTCGCATATGAACAATGCCGTTTTGCTGTACCGAACTGGTGATAAGTTGGCGCGAAGTTTGGTTGCTGATGTACAAATTCCAAGGCTTTTTAACCGTGCCTTCGAACAAGGCTAATGCCTGCAAACCGTTTGCTGAACCTTCGCTGTTCTCAGACAAATTGTTCGCCAAAACACTGGGCTGGCCATATTGCAATCCAAATCCATAAGCCAATAATGGCTGATACTCGTCGTCAAAACGATTAACGGTTGTTTGTTGCGGTGTTGTCGGCCAAGAGAACGACAGCTTGCCTTTAAAGTCGTGATTTACCTGACCATTTGGTTTGGTGAACAACACATCAGCTACGCCCTGCCCCTCTGATCCCGGCAACCATGCTGCGACAAATGCATCCGATGCATTCAATTCAGCATTAACCCACATAGGCCGACCGCTGATAAATACCGACACCACTCTAATGCCCTGAGCTTTAAGCTTTTTCAGCAACGCCAGATCTTTTTTGTTGCCGCGTTGATATTCCAAGTTGTCTAAATCACCATTGCCTTCGGCATAAGGGTCTTCGCCAAACACCACAATCGCAACATCAGGCTTTTGCTTGAATTCGCCCTCAACATTTAACTCAGTAGTGCCACCAGCCGCTTCAACAGATTGCTTGACGCCCTGATAGATTGAGGTGCCACCCGGAAAATCACTATTAGCATTGCCTGTGCCTTGCCAAGTGATGGTCCAGCCACCAGATTGCTTGCCGATATTGTCTGCGCCATCACCCGCCAGCAAAATATGTTGCCCTGGTGACAGTGGCAACAACTGTTCGTTGTTTTTCAATAAAACCAAAGACTCGCGAACGGCCTGACGGGCTACCGCACGATGCTCATCAGAGCCAATCATTGCTGTTTTACCCGACAACGGACGATTGGCCGGGCTGGGTTTGGTGAACAAACCTGCGCGCATTTTCACTCGTAAAATACGCCGAACCGCATCATCGATTCGCGCTTGACTGATTTGACCCGCTTTAACTTCGGCGATGGTATTGTAATACAGCGGTTTCCAACTGGAGGTTGGGGCCATTAGCACATCCATCCCGGCGTTAATCGATTGTGGGCAGCTTTCGTTGCTACAACCGGCGACTTGCCCGTGACCATTCCAGTCGCCCACCACCAAACCGTCAAAACCCATGCGAGTTTTTAGTACATCGGTGAGCAAATATTTGTTGCCGTGATTTTTCTTGCCGTGCCAGCTGTTGAACGATGCCATGACCGTTTGTGCGCCAGCCGTTAAACCGCCTACGTAACCTTGGGCATGAATGTCGAACAATCGCTGTTCGGTGTCCAAGTTATCGCCTTGGTCATCGCCCAATTCTGTGCCGCCATCACCCAAAAAGTGTTTGACGGTGCCAATCACCCGCCGCTCGCTTAAAAACTCGTCTCCAGCCCCTTGCAGACCCGTCACGATAGCCGCAGCGTAAGCTTTTACAATTTGGGGATCTTCTGAATACCCTTCGTAAGTTCGGCCCCAGCGATCATCACGCACAACCGCAACGGTAGGTGCAAATACCCAATCGATGCCTGTCACCATCACTTCTGACGCAGTAATAGAGGCGATTTTTTCAAGCAATTTAGGATTGTTAGCCGCGCCCAAACCAATATTGTGTGGAAACAAAGTCGCGCCAATCACGTTATTGTGACCGTGCACCGCATCGGTGCCCCACAACGTTGGAATCGCTGATCCGTCGAGTGAGTCGTCAACCGATGCCTGATACATCGCCTCGGCCAGTTTTATCCAATCTGCCGGGGTTGCCTGTTTGTTGCTGTTAGGAAACGACCCGCCACCGTTAAGGTAAGAACCAAACCCATATTTGCGCATGTCGGCAACCGTGATATCGCGAATTTCTGGCTGGATCATCTGCGCCCCTTTTTGCTCAAGGGTC
>JABSOG010000320.1 GCA_013216025.1 Algicola sp.
ACCAAGCACAGTGCCCCGGTCCCAGGTTGAGCCTTCATTTTGTTGGGTCATGCCTTCAAAAACCCCCGACTGACCCGAAGGACCGTCATGAGTCGCGCCTGCCGTCATCGAAAAACCAATGGCGCCTTCACACAACCCTTGATTGCCAGCGCCAGTGTATTGGTCAGCGACTGAATATCCGGGTAATTTCACATATTGAAATCGGTGGGCCAAGGTGCCTGACAACAGCTCGTTGGCGTTGTTGTACAAATCCATCGCTTTATCGAACTGCTTTTGCGCCGACAGCACAGTATTGGCTTCGTTATTGCCTGCGCAGCCATTTTCGGGGCCGCAAACATTGGGGGATACATCGCCCTCTTCACTGTTGGCAAATGCGGCGACAAAGCCAGTTGTTAGTGGCAGGTTCACGCCTTGAGATTTTTCGAACAACTGAGCAGCAACGCCTTTGTTGTCGCCGGTGATCAAACGTTGCGTCTGATTGCTCGACACATTGTGCACACCAAACCAGTTAACCATGCCAATGGCTTGGCCGTTACTTTTTTCGAGCTTAAGTACCGTCATCGTCTCGTTGACATCGCTGGCATAATCCCAAGCATCCGGGTTTAAACCGTAGGCTTGAGTATTACGGTTGATATTTGCGCCCCACAAATCGCCTTGAGCAATTTTAATCGTGCCCGCTGTGCGGCTATCAAACGCCCGTTTTATTGACTGATAAATACCATCAACAATCACGTTATAGTTTTTGCTGTCGTACCCCAACGCACTCATGTTCAGCATAACGTTGTGGTCATAACCTCCCGGGCCAACGTGCACATGAGTGGCGCTGAGCATGATGTTATTTTGGTTAAAGTAGGCAGACAGGCTGCCATCGCTGGCGATTTTTTTCAAAACCCCCTGATGCACACCTTGGGGAATCAAGGGGTCAGAGATCTTGAAGATCGATTATTTCTTTAAAAATCAAAAGGTTAAAATCAAGGGGCCAGAGAGAGCTTGATATTGATACCAATACGAAGGGATGCCATATATCGTTGACCAGAGTGCGTAGTTTTATTGTGCTGGTATTTAAAAATTTATTTTTTATGGATTGCGTATATACTGTTATCTCTGGCCCCTTGATTTTAACTTATTGTTATATATGAAAAAATTTTCTTTTCAAGATCTCTGACCCCTTGATTCGACCCCTTGATTCCTGGGTAAATTCCAACACTTTGGCCATCAAAGCGGCTTTCAAATCCAACCAAGGTTTGGCGTTGATTTCGCGTTGTAGATCGATGCAATGCAGTTGGCTGATATAAGCGGGCGGCAGGCTGCCGTCGATAGAGATTAAAACAATACGTTTGTCTTTGCTGATGGCGCAACCAGTTTCAAAGGCGCAATAGGTTGAGTTGATTGACGCTTTAGAGACAATAAAGATAAACAGTTCGCACTGCTCAAGGGCCGCATCAATTTGTCGTCGCCACTTTTCACCTTCATTAATAGAATCAAAACACAAGAACACGTCCAATTGTGTGACTTGTCGTATCGACGCCACCACTGGTAATAAAAAGGTTTCGTCGGCAACCGCATGAGAAATAAATACCCGCTTAAGCACCTCGCAACGATATTCATCGGCTTGTATCGATTCTTGTTGTCGTAGTGAGGGATGCGGTGAAAAATCACCAGCAAACCAGCGTTCAATGGCACTTTCAAGCGTGACAAAAGAGTCATTCAGCAAATCGCTAACCTGAATATGCGCTTTGAATTGAAGCGCTTGGGCTATCACTTGCGTTGGAAAGTCGACGCCAACATAATAAATCTCGGCAAAGTTAAGGTGTTTGAGGGTATTTTGCAGTGTGGCTAAGGTCGAACCATCTTCAACAATCACCAGTTGCTGACCACTAAGCTTGTCGGTGGCGTTAATCACTTCACCGTCAAATCGCCACGCCAACCGTTTAACCAGATTAAGCAAATCAGGTGCGCCCAAAAAAGCCCGTTTGATTTGCGGTTCTATGACATTTTCGCACGCCCAATCATCGTTCTTGTGACTGCCATCACACCAGGGCATTTTCTTTGATTTACCACAAGCACAGCGTAGTTTTTGATTCATTGGGGGGTTCAGTTTTGGCCAGATGTTTTAGAGTATACGCGAGATTTCAATCATTATTACGCAACAAGAAATCCACAAACCCGGCGTTTTCAATAATATAGTCACTACGGCTTAGCTGTGAGATCAATTGCCGCCGCTGTAATTTATTCAGCGCCGCCGTCATGCCGCTGGATTTTACAGACACACCAAAACGTTCACGAATAATTTGCAGGGTTTCATCGGCGTAGAGTTTCTTCTGGCCTTCACCAATGGTAATTAACACCGCTTTATCGAGCGCTTTTAATGAACGACTCAAGTTTTCGAAGTCGCCATCAAGAATGATTTGGTCGCACACAATATCGGTCGCCTCATTAATATCACACTTGTTCATGATCAGGTGCTGAACAAGTTTGCTGAACCAAAACGGTGAGCTATCAAAAGTTTGGTTAAAAACCGATGCCAATGCGATATTGTCATAATGCAGGTTAAAATGGGTTGCCAGTAGTTCGGTGCAGTGGTGCACAAACGCATCATCCAGCACTGGGAATTCGACCATAAATGCCGAATTATAAAACGGCATTTTATTGTCTGAAAACATCGCTTGAATACCACTTCGAGAGGAACCAGCGTAAATTATCGGCAGCTTCTCCCCCAAAGTATCAAAGATGGTTCGCAGAGCACTTTGCAAAGGTAGGAACGCAGAATTTTGCGCTAAATGCTGAATTTCATCGATAATCAGTAGCGGTTTGCAATTGGGTGTTTCGGCCAGTTTTTCGAGCAATTGTGCAATCACCATTAGGTCATCACTTTCAATCCGTGGCACTTGGGCGGCAAACTCCAAGCCCATCTTGCCCAGCAAACTATTACCTACTTCCATTTTTCTGACCTCAGCATTGAGCATAGAAGCAAAAGCCCCTTTACTGCCAAGACCCTCAACAGCCCGCTGTAATGCGTGCAGTAAAGTTTCGTGCGGACGCTCAGGTGAAGCCCACAGATTGACATAAATCGGCAGCAAACCTTCTTCCAACGCCAAAGGACACAAATCGCGAAGTAAAAACTCTGTCTTTCCGACACGCCGAACGCCCAGCAGTGCAATACGGTTCATCATGCCAAGGTCGACACTTTGTAAATAATGTTTCGCCAACGCTTTACGCGGATAATGCCAACTGGGTTTTGCCATCGGTTTTGCCTGAATTTCACATGATTTCACATCGGATGTGAAATTTTACATCGGATGTGAAATTACGTCAACAACCCTTCAACTCCCCCCCATTCCTTCAATGCCAATATTGCCACCCCTTAAGGTAATAACTCATCACTTCAGGCTGGTCGAGCCAGCTGACTTTGATATTAGCCACCAACAAATCTTTGTCGAAATGGTAATAATGTTGCCACGAATCTTCGCTGATAAAACGGGTGTCTATAGCCGGCAGCGCTCTGGCTTGTTGTGCCATTTTGGTGCCAATAACAAACCCCCATTCACCAAACGATGGCACGTTTACATGATAAGGCAGCACCTGTGCATACCCGGCAGCGGCGATGCTTTCGCGGATACTCCAAAATGCTTTTTTTGCATAAACCGGGCTAGTTGCCTGAGTGACAAATACACCGTTTTGGCTTAGGCGCAGCTTCACCAGTTTGTAAAACTCTTTGCTGTAAAATCTCGCCAGCGCGGTGGTTTTTGGGTCAGGTAAATCAACGATGATAAAGTCGTAAAAATCGTTGTTGGCATTCAAATATTTGAACGCATCCTGATGAATGATATTGACCCTAGGGTCGGTTAAACTGCTTTGATTGAGCGCTATCAAGTTGGCATTGGTGGTGGCAAGTGTGGTGATCGCCGGGTCGAGGTCAACGATGGTGATGGACGACAAGTCTTTGTATTTCAATAGCTCGCGAGTGGCCAAACCATCTCCGGCCCCCAGCAACAATACCTTGCCTTGTTGTGAGGCATAATGCATCGGCACATGCACCAGTGCTTCGTGATAACGGTATTCGTCAATCGCTGAAAATTGCAAATTGCCGTTTAAAAACAGTCGCATATCTTTTTTGTATTTGGTCAATACAATGTTTTGATAAGGCGTTTGTTGTTGGTAAACGATGCGGTCGCTGTACAGTTGGCTGCTCCAGCGTTCGATAAATGTCCCAGAGAATATAAACAGCACCAACAACAATACACCGCTGAAAACCCAATAAAACCGTAATATCCGCGCTCGTCTCATCCCAATATTAGCGGCAAAACACCACAGCGTGACCACCGCGATGCTCAGGTTCATTAAGCCGAAAAATACCGAACTACGAAAGACCCCCATAAACGGCAACAGCACAAAGGGAAATAACAAGGTGGCTATCAACGCACCCAAATAATCAATCGACATGATGTTCGAAATGTTCTTTTTGAGCGGAAAATGCACCGACATCAGTCGACTTAACAAGGGGATTTCAAGGCCAATTAAACAGCCGATGGCAAAGGTTAATAACATCGAATAGAGCTGATAGTTGTCTGAATACGAGAACATCACATACAGCAGCGGCACACTGGCACCACCGAGCAGGGCCAACACTATTTCGGCGAAGATGAAGCGGGCGAGTAAATGCTGCTCATCAATCAGCCTTGAGCAATACGACCCAACGCCCATGGCGGCCATGTAAATGCCGATGGTCAGTGAAAATTGGGTGATGCTGTCGCCGAGAAAATACGAAGAGGTGGTGGCAATGAGCAGTTCATAAATGATGGAGCACAGTCCGGCGACAAAAACCGAAAATATCAGTACCAGGACATCTTTTTTTGCATAAGTTTGGGTAAAAGAACTACTTTCCGCCACGCGCACCACCGCCGCGATGACCCGGACTACCGACACTGCCTTCTCGGACACTTTTTGATGTATGCACGTACATTGGCGCACCCCGATAAAACACCGAAGGACCGCTGTCATATCCGTTATAACCCATATGACCCCAGCCCTTGGCCGACAGGTAAAATGCCGCGCCAAAACAACAAACCAAAATCACTATTAACTTGCTAAGTGTACTCATTATTCTTCCTCCTCAAAGGCTTCTCGAAAACGGTAAACCAATACCAACCCACCCAATACCAGTGATATCAACCTCAGCCACTCAAAGGCCACCGTGCTACCCCGCAGGCGTTGAACTGTCACCGTATAACCCCGTCTATCAGGCGTTGTGGCATTAGTTTCAGCGTCGATTGACAGGTAATAATCCCCTGTTTTTTCGAACTGCACTTTCATTTCGACGCTTTGTTTGCTCTCATCCCAATGCCCCTCATCATAACCCTTTTCGTGCCAAAACTCGTCACCAAAAGAAAACAGGGTGTTTTTGTTTTCGTCCAGTACAGCAATATCAACTGCGTTCCAATCGCCTACGGCGATATTAATTTGACGCAGTGAAATACGATAATCCGACTTGGCCTGTTCAACCGTAAAGGGCCCATATAACCCACCGTTGATGGTCAGGTAACCGTTGTGAGGTTTATAACCCCCACTGAAAATGGCTTCCATCAGCCAACACAAAAGACCAAAAACAATCAGAATTAAACCCGCCTTGGTCAAGGTTTTATTCTGCTCATCCTCTTCAAAGAGTTGCTGTTGATGGCTATTTCTCTTAGTTGGAGGCGTTCTGAGGTCTCGCTTGATTTGGTTCTTTTGATGTTTTTTAGTCGCCATACACCCTCCCTAAATCAAAAAATAAAGCACCACAGAAAACCCAATGGTGCCGCCAAATTCGAGCACTGCGGCACCGACATTTTGATGCTCGCTAATTTCTTTATTCAAATCAATACCCCAGATAATCAGCTTGTCGAGCACAAATCTAAATATCGGCAATACCACAAAGGCGATCAGCGAATAATGAGCCAGTTGCAACAAGTTGCTTTGCCAAGACTCAAAATCGCCCGCCGCCCCTTTAACTAAAATGATGCCCACGGCAATCAAAGAGCCTGAAAAGGCGATACCGGCGGCAAAATTATCTTTTTCGATTTCATCGTGAATACAAAAAGGGGTGATGAGGTTATAGATACGGGTCATGATCACCAGCGCTAGCTGACACAAAACAAAAAAGACCAACGCCGTTTCAATGCCGCCACCTTCGCCGTGAATAGAAGCCCCAATAATTAACGCCGAAGCAATATAAGACCCAGCCTGCACCGCACCGGTGCCGACATTCTGGTCATCGATAATTTCTTTGGTGTTATTGAATTTAGAAAGAATAAACTTGTTATTGATAACCCGCGAGACATTGAGCAGCACAATGCCCATTGCTGAATAACCGCCAACTTTGAGCAAATCGGCCAACAATCCCTCTGAAGGACCAAGCAAAGAGCCGACAAAAATAATGCTCATCGCCAAGGTATAACCAAAATAAGAGGTCGCCATCGCCAAATTTTTCTTTTCGATGATCTGCTCATCGATACTGAACGGGGTCATCAGGTCGTAAACCCGCTTGCCCACAATAAGCACCACCAGATACAGCAGCAAAAATGCGGTGTTCGAATAGACCGCGGTCCACGCCGAATTGATATCAAAGTCCACTTTACGCCCCTGTTGTGTTGTCGTTTATTGTCCGTTTTTCAACGATTTAATCGTAAAACCAGTGTAGCTTGATGAACACCAATATTCAATCAGACGATTAATCGGGTAATAGCCATGACCCCACATAACTTTGCCACTGCGTGGCACCAAAACAAGCGACCTAAGCAGATTGATTAAAAAAACCACTTGCTTAACGATTACAAGTGTAATACATTAGCACCACTTAGAAATTACAAACGTAATCACAGCGAGTTTATCATGGACATCAGCGACAGCGAATATCAAGTAATGGAAGCCATTTGGCAAGGCCACCCATGCACCGCTACCGATATCGTTTCGCGGCTTAATGAGTCTGAGCAGTGGCACGAGAAAACGGTCAAAACCCTGATTGGCCGTTTGGTCAAAAAAGAGGCGCTGTCGTTTGAAAAGCAAGGCCGACAATATGTTTACTCAACCACGCTGCAAAAATCTGATTACCAGATTGAAAAAAGTCAGTCTTTTCTATCCAAAATGTTTGATGGCAAAATCTCGCCTTTGGTCGCCGCATTCGCCAATAAAGATGCACTAGACGCCAAAGACATCAGCGAACTCAAAGACATCATCAACAACTGGGAGCAAGACCATGATTAGCTGGTTAATACAACAATCACTGGTATTAAGTGTCATCATTTTACTGTTGATTGCCCTACGCGAACCGCTTAACCGTTTTATCGCCACCCGAGGAAATTATGCACTGTGGGCACTGATACCCTTAACCTTGTTGTTGAGCCTGTTGCCATCGGCATCAACCCAGACAATACCCGTGCTTGAAGCGTTTTCGGGCAGTACACCCGGCGCTATGCTCAGCTCAATTCAAGCGTCTTCGTCAAGCATGGCAGACCAATATTGGCTAATTTGGCCAATCGGTGCAGCACTGGTGTTTTTAACCCTGTGCGGGGCCAATATCCGCTATTTAAGGGGCCTTAATATAGTTAAAGACAAAAGCAAAGGCCAACAAGACGCCCGTGGCCATAGAAACGCCCGTGGCCATAAAGAGACGCTAAACAAAGCCAGCAGCGACAAATTAAACTCGCCTATTTTAATCGGCCTGTTACGTCCTTTACTGGTATTACCGACAAATTTCACAACCCAATACAACGCCGACCAACAGGCGTTGATGATCCAACACGAGCTGACCCACAAGCAACAAGGCGATTTGCTTTGGAACTGGGTAGCCGTATGCCTGCTAAGCCTATTTTGGTTCAATCCCATTATTTGGTTTGGTTACAAATATTTTAGATTGCAGCAAGAGTTATCTGTTGATGAAACGGTGCTCGCGCAACAACCTTTAAAGCAAAGACAGTGTTACGCCCATGCTTTGGTGCAAGCCTCAGCCATGAGCAATAACGCCTACTTAACCCATGTCACCTATGGTGAAAAAACGATGTTAAAGGAAAGAATTATGAAATTAGGTCAAATCAAATCAGCCTCACGCACCAAAACAACCATTTGTGCCACTGTATTAACCGGTATGGTTGCCTTCATGCAACTGGCTGTAGCCGATACATCATTCGATACCGCGCCTTTACAGGCCCGAGATGTAATAAAAAGAGTAGAACCGCTTTATCCGGTAACAGCCCACGAACAAGGCGTGACTGGCATGGTTCAACTGAACTTCACAGTGCTTGAGGACGGCACAACGGCTGATGTCAGCGTCATAAAATCAACCGCTGGTGGCGTTTTCAACGGCAGTGCCATTGCAGCCGTACAAAACTGGCGATACAAACCATCAAATAAAGTGTCAGAGTCAGTAAAAATACAACTCAACTTCGAACTTGAAGGTAAAAGCGCAGCACCTTTTGAAGGCATCGAAACTATCCGGGTTCAGTAAACCTAGCAACAATCACAAAAGGAAGTCGTAACCACAAAGGAAGTCGTAACCAAGGAGAAGCCACCACCAGCCGGGGAAAGAGCAGATTGCAAAAATGGGAATCGCTTGGAACGCAAGCGTTCCCACTTTTGTCAACTGCTCTGTCCCCTGTTGCTAGCCTCCGTACCACCGGCCCTTAACACATCCCACACCCCTCCGTACCACCAGCCCTTAACACATC
>JABSOG010000321.1 GCA_013216025.1 Algicola sp.
TAACCAGCCATAGGCATATTCACCAGAAAACTTGATGGTGGCACCTTTTATGCCCGCAACATCACCAGCGGTTGCCTCAATCAGTTCGGTTTTGAATCCTTTGGCTTCGCCAAAACGCAAATACATGCGCAGTAGCATATTGGCCCAATCTTGCGCTTCAGTGCCGCCTGAGCCCGATTGTAAATCAAGATAGCAGTTCGCGGCATCATGATCGCCCGAAAACATGCGGCGGAATTCGAGTTTGGCCAATTGGGCTTCGAGATCTTCACTCTCGACAACGGCTTCTTCAAAAGTTTCTAGGTCATCGGCCTCAACAGCCAGTTCGACCAAACCTTCGACATCTTCACAGCCGATATCGAGATTGTCGATGGTTTTGACAATTTGCTCTAAAGCCGAGCGTTCTTTACCCAGCTCTTGAGCATGTTTAGGGTTGTTCCACACGGCAGAGTCTTCGAGCTCGGCACTTACCTCTTCGAGGCGTTCTTTACTGGCATCATAGTCAAAGGTACCCCCTAAGAACGTCGGTGCGCTCGCGTAATTCTTTGACTTTATTTAAAACAGGATTCACTTCTAACATGATGGTATCTTATTTGTTTGTGCTGCATTTTGCCGTGCTTATTAGGCATTGGATGATACAGCAAGGTTTGAATGGATTAACGGCGCGAATTGTAACAAATATCAGAGGGGTTTATCAGCATAAATTGCTGGTTATTTTACTGGGGTACGCCGCAAAGCGGCGTCAAAAAAGTCGGTTTGGTTCGCATTATAGGGTGGTCACGGTTTTTGTGTCCACCCTATTGTGGCAGCAATTCCTTAATCAACAACTGCACATTCACCTTATTGCGAAACTCATTAATATCAAGGGTAAACGCCGCTCTAACCGTCTGAAAACTGCCATTGGGCCATATCGACAAATCAACATTAAAAAAGATACCATCAAGCGTTACACCTGATTCGTGCTGCAATACCACTTTAAGATGCTTTTCGCCCACCAACCGCTGCTGGGCCAGTCGGAAAATACCGTCAAATACGGGTTCTGGAAATGCCTGCCCCCAGGGGCCGCCCTGTCGTAACATTTGAACAAAATCAAGGGTATATAATTCAGCAGACAATGGCCCATCAGTCAAAATTGAGCAGGTACGCTGTTCTTCGGTGATGCGTTTATTAATGGTGTATTCAAAAGCCAATTTAAAAGTGTCAAAGCGTTTGGCATCAATTGACAGGCCTGCCGCCATCGCATGACCACCGAATTTTTTGATGATATTGGGATACTGACTGTCGATTTGTTCGAGTACGTCACGCATGTGCATACCGGGAATAGAGCGTGATGAGCCTTTCAAATCGCCATTTTCGGCCTGAGCAAAAACCACCGTTGGCCGGTGATATTTGTCTTTGATACGTCCAGCGACAATACCAATAACGCCTTCATGCCAGTCTGGCTGAAACAGACAAATGCCATCAGGCACCTCGCTATCAAGACCGAGTTCGGACAAAATCCGTTCGGCCTCCAACTGCATGCCCTGTTCGATTTCACGTCTGTCTTTGTTGAGCTGATCGAGCTGATAGGCAATGGTTTTGGCCAGCTCTTCATCATCGGTGAGCAAGCAACTAATACCCAAACTCATATCATCAAGCCTGCCCGCAGCATTGAGCCGTGGTCCAAGGGCAAAACCGAAGTCGCTGGCAACCATTTTTTGTTGGTGTTTGCCAGCCACTTCGATCAAAGCTTTAATGCCCGGACGACAAAAACCACTGCGTACTCGCTGTAATCCTTGGTGAATCAAAATCCGGTTATTGCTGTCTAGTGGTACCACATCGGCAACCGTACCAAGCGCCACCAAATCGAGCAGTTCGGCAATATTCGGCACTTTTTCTGAACCAAACTGTTCTTTGGTGAAATAGTTACGCTGCCTGAGCGCACTGCGAAGTGCCAGTAATAAATAAAACGCAACACCAACACCCGCCAAATTTTTACTCGGGAAACCACAACCATGCTGATTGGGGTTCACAATGGCATCGGCATCAGGCAATTCATCACCAGGCAAATGGTGGTCTGTCACCAGTACTTTGACCCCAGCTTTTTTGGCCAACGCCACCCCAGACACGCTAGAAATACCGTTATCCACTGTAATGATCAGCTCTGCCCCTTGTGCCACCGTCAATTCGGCCATTTCGGCCGACAAACCATAACCAAAACCAAAACGATTGGGCACCAAAAACTCAACCCGCTTGTAACCGAGCATTTTTAACCCCAACATCATCACCGCGGTACTAGTGGCACCGTCTGCATCAAAATCACCGACGATGATGATACGTTTGTCTTCAGTTAATGTTTCAATCAGCAATTCAACCGCCGCATCCATGCCATTAAAATTGGCAAACGTCAGCAGGCTCGATACCTTGGTACTGAGCTCTTCGGGGTTTGTTACACCGCGTGCAGCATAGATTTGTTTTAGAACTGGGTGAATGGTATCGGGCAAAAAAGTGTCGTCGACTTTGGGGCGGGCAATAATCTGTTTTTGCATCTGAGGGTTCATTTTGGTTACAGGTGGGGAATGGCGGTTATTGTGCTATAGAATTGGCCTTGGGGCAAGATATCAGGCAAAGCTGCGCTTTGAAAAGATTAAAAACTTTCACCACGGAGACACGGAGAAAAACAAATCAAAAGAATAAAGATGAAAAAATAATAAGTGTCCGGTCGACGTTCTTAAATCCTGTTATTTTAGCTGTTAGCTGTTAGCTTTTTGCTTTTCCTCCGTGCCTCCGCGTCCCGGCAATTGCTCCTGCATTACCCTAACATAATACATCCATGTATTTGTCCGTGGTAGACGCTTTTGACTTTCAGCCGCAGGCTGCCCAAAGGGCACAATAGCTCCTGTTCATCCATGAACCCGCGATATTAGACCATCCATGGTCGTCAAAAAAAGGCTGCATATAGCAGCCTTTTTCAAAATCTCAAAACAGTTACTTAACAGCGGCTGACAAAACACCCATCAGTTGGGCTGGATCCTGATAACCAGGGATCATGGTGCCATCGTCGAGGATGATGGCTGGGGTGCCTGATACACCGACTTGCTGACCCATTGAATATTGACCAGCGATTGGAGCGTCACACATTTTGCTTTGCGCGGGTTCATCACGTTCACCATTTTTAGCATTGGTCATTGCTTCTTGTTGATCAACAGCACACCAGATAGAAGTCATTTCCTTAAAAGTTGGACCTTGGATGCCGCTACGTGGGAAAGCCAAGTAACGAACTGTAATGCCCAAATCGTTGTAGCCCTGTATTTGTGAATGCAGTTTACGACAGTAACCACAGCTGGTATCGGTGAAAACGGTAACCTTGTATTTCTCTTCTTTGGCCGGGAAAACAATCATTGAGTCTTCAAATTCTTTCATGCCTTTAATACGCACTTTAGCCAAGGCAAGCTCAGTAATATTTTCAATATCGTTGCTCAAGTCGTACACTTTACCGTGAACTAAGAATCGACCGTTGTCAGAGAAATAAAACAAACCACGCTCAGTGATTACCTGATACAAACCATCTACCGGAGATTTGGCGATATCGGATGTAGTCAAACCCAATTTCACCAGATTTTTCTTGATAACACCATGCACGTCAGATGTGACAGCAGGTGCTTCTGGTGCGGCGAAGGCCGACAGGGATAAAAAACTCAGTGCTGCTAAAATGACTTTCGCTTTCATAGGGGATAATTCTCTTTTTTAAGTTATCTGCTTAATATTTGTACATTTATAGACCGTTGTGATGATAAAAAACTTTCACTCAATAGTCAATCAATGATGTCTCCTATGCGTGTATTTTTGTTAGCTAATTGTTACAAACAGATACTCGGCGCGCTCTTAACACAAGAAGCAATGACTTAGAAACTTCATCCACGAGGATGGTGCTCGGCATGAAGCGCCTTCAATCGTTCTTTGACGACATGGGTATAAATTTGCGTGCTCGACAGATCGCTATGGCCGAGCAGCAATTGCACCACACGCAAGTCGGCACCGTGATTGAGCAAATGGGTGGCAAAAGCGTGGCGAAGCGTGTGCGGAGACAAGGCTTTTCTTATCCCGGCCTGCTGGGCATAAAACTTAATGCGGTGCCAAAACGTTTGACGAGTCATTTGAGTTCCTCGGCGGCTAGGAAAAACAACATCACTTTGCTGTTTTAGCAATGCCGGACGACCGAGCGACTTATATTGCTCAATCCAGTAATCGGCCTCTTGCCCCATAGGCACTAGCCTTTCTTTATTACCTTTACCAAAAACCCGAATCACTCCCTGACGCTGATTGATGTTTTCGAACCTTAATCCCACCAGTTCAGACACTCGTAAACCAGTGGCGTATAACAGTTCGAGCATGGCTTTATCTCTAAGCTGCACCGGGTCTTCTAGGTTAGGTGCCGCCAACAAGGCTTCGACATCTCTTTCCGTGAGGGTTTTTGGCAGTGGGTTTTCGAGCTTGGGCAGCGCGATATTCAACATGGGGTTAATAGTGATTATTTTCTCTCGCAGCAAGTAACCATACAACCGTCTAAGGCTACTGATACTTCTGGCGGTGCTGCGGGCTTTAAACCCCTGCTCTTTACGGTAGCTTAAATAGTTTTCGATGCTTTGTTGTGACACATCCACAATGCCATCGCCCTGTGATTCAGTAAATTGCTGGAACTTGGTCAAATCGGTGCGATAAGATGACAAGGTATTGTCACTCAATCCCTGTTCCAACCACACGTTATCCAAAAACTGTTCGATATTGTGATCAATCATTTAGTGTTTTATCAGGCCTTTTTTTTTGACAATTTGTTTTGCGACGATCTTTTGTTAGACTAGCCGCCTGTATAAATAGCACACTCAATCACAAGTATCGAATGAAAATAGGTTTGTTTTACGGCTCAACCACCTGCTATACCGAAATTGCAGCAGAAAAAATCGCCCACAGTCTTGGTGAAGATATTGTTGATATGTTTGATATCAAAGATACCCCGCTAAGCCAAATGGATGATTATGATATTCTAATTTTGGGCATTTCTACCTGGGACTTTGGCGAGTTGCAAGAAGACTGGGAAGCCATTTGGGACGATATTGACTCGGTGGACTTGAACGGCAAAGTTGTGGCACTGTTTGGTCTTGGTGACCAAATAGGTTATACCGAATGGTTTCAGGATGCGCTTGGTATGTTACATGACAAGGCGGTGATACAAGGGGCAGCACTCATTGGTTATTGGCCTAACGAAGGGTATGAGTTTGAAAAATCGTTGGCGCTGACCAAAGACAATAAGCATTTTTATGGTCTGGCACTGGATGACGAAAGTCAGTATGAAATGACCGAACAACGCGTTAATGCTTGGAGTAGTCAGATATTGGCAGAGTTAGAAGTACTTTTTGCCGAATAAACAACAGAACTGAGTAACGGCAGAGTATCTCCACTGCCGTTGTCGTTCATTAGCCCTTATTGGCGATCGCCACTTCGAGGGTTTCAAACCAGTTGATGAAATCGTTAACATGATCCCCTTTAAAAATGCGACCATGTTGCGGTACCATCATGTCAATCTCCATTCCTCTGACCCGTTTACACCAATCATTCTTGGCTTGATTCGAAGGCATCCACCGCTGATGAAACAGTTTCATCGAGGCTTTGTGCTTGTCAAAATCCTGAACATATAAAGGACATTCACCTTCTTCAAGTGCCGCACCAATATCACCACTCATCAGAATTTTGGCTTGCGGGTCGTAAACGTTAAAGTTGCCTGAGCTATGCAGATAGTGCGCGGGGGTAAAATTCAATGAAATGCTGCCCAGTTGGATCACCGAACCAGAATCAGGAATTGGCACATATTCAATGTTTTCCATACCAAAATGACGGATAAAACCTTCCCATAACCACGGTGAATACAGTTTGCCGTTGACCAGTGTTTTATCCCAAAAACCCAGCGACGAAATGATATCTGGATCCTGATGAGATGCAAAAAGGAATTTAATTTGTTCTAGTTCAACATATTTGAGGATTGACGACAGCATCGGGGCGAACAGTTCGACCCCGCCCGGATCGAGCACAATGGCTTCATCGCCAGAGACAATCATATATTGGTTGGTATCGATGATTTGATCTGGACGGTCCGGATCACGACCAAACATGATCCACTTGTGGGTCGGTCCTTCGTAGATTATTTCAGAATGCATGAGATGTTACCTTTTTGGATTTATTATTCCTAGCTGATTGTTCCTAGCTAATCAAGGGGGCTGATCAGGAGGGCGAATATTCGCGTAACCAGTGAAAGCTTTTGTTGACACAATTCATGATAGTCCCGGATGCAACGGCAATGTTTTGCGCCACTGAGTCAAGGCTATCTTTATATTCTTCTGCTCTGGCCGCTTCTACCTTGGAGGTTGCAGCGATAAACCCGGATGCTCGCATCTGGGTTTGAATGGTTTCGAGCAAGGATTCGAGGTTGCGCACTAGGCGCTGACATTCGGCATCACACTCTCGGGCAGTTTTTTCGGTTTCACCATAGAGGTTAAGAAAAACCTTCGAGGACTGTAAATCGACACTTCTGGCTTTAACTTTATCAAGACGGTGCAAAAACTCTTTGTAATTTGAGCTATTCATTGCCACTCGGGCAAAATGTAATGACAAATCGTTGATTTCGTTGGCACATTCGATGGTTAGACTGGCAAACTCATCAATGAAGTCGGTGATCACCTTGAAACCCATGGCTTTTTCACCCGCCCTGATAGCGATGGCTCGGGCATTTTTAGCCGTCAACGACAGCTTTTTGGCTTCTTGTTGCGCCACGCTCAAAATAGCGGAAATATTGGCTGCAACGATAAAAACCTGAATACTGTTTCTTTCTGCCATTCAAGGCCTCTTTTATTAATGGTGAACTAACCCCTATTTAAGTAGAAATTCCGGGTTAACGCAATGAATTGACTCGTATACTGACTCTTTTCATCATATACATCAATAGCGCTTTTCGCTACCTGTAGACAATCAGATCTGGCAAAAGCCATAATATATCGGTGGATTGGTTTTTGTTTGACCGTATGAACCGCGCACAACTGCTGCAAATGCAACCCAACGGTGGTACTTAACCCAATCAATTGTTGTGCTTCTTTGGTCGGTAAAATCAACCAAAACATCCCCTGAGCCGACAATAGTCGAACAACGCTTTTTAATAGTTGAAGTTGGGTCAAACCCCCAGTATGGCGGGCAACATTGCGCGCGTCCTTGGGTCCGAGCAGGCTATCGACAAAATAGGGCGGATTGGAAATGATCAAATCAAATGGTTGTGTCGCAGTGAATTGATTAATATCAGTTTGAACCACCTTGATTATGTCAGGCCAAGGTGATTGAGCAATATTGTGCCGGGCTTGAGTTGCGGCGGCTTCGTCGACTTCAACAGCACATATTTCACCATTACCTTGTATTCGCTGGGCCAACATTAGGCTTAACAAACCGCAGCCACAGCCGATATCCAGAATTCGGTCGCTTTGACTAACCTGCGTCATCGTCCCCAGTAATATGCTGTCGGTGCCGACTTTCATCGCACACTGGTCATCATCCACATGAAATTGTTTAAAAGTAAAAGCCATAATGTATCGTTAATCCAATTGATTCGCTATAATAGCGCTAATTTTTATCTGCGAAAGCCATTTATTCATGTTTGACGAATTAGAACTGGACCCCAGTTTAATCAATGCCATAGCGAAAATGGGTTATAAAACCCCTACCAGCATCCAGACTCAGGCGATCCCCGCGATCCTCGCGGGCAAGGATGTGATGGCCAGTGCCCCCACCGGCACCGGCAAAACCGCGGCCTTTTTATTACCGGCACTGCAACACTTGCTCGATTTTCCACGCCGCAGTCCGGGTTTTGCCCGGGTTTTGATCATGACACCCACCCGTGAGTTGGCTTATCAAATCCATGAGCAGACACTTGAATTTGCCCAGTTTAACCATTTCAAGATTGGGGTTATCACGGGCGGCATCAATTACGGCAGTCATAGAGAGATTTTGGAGAAAAACAACGACATTCTGATCTCGACCCCGGGTCGTTTGATGGACTACATGGATAACGAAGAATTTCATGCCGAAGATGTCGAAATATTGATCATTGATGAAGCTGACCGAATGCTCGACATGGGTTTCGTCAAAGAAATGCGCCGCATCACTACAGAAGCCCGTAACCGCAAACAAAGCCTGCTATTTTCGGCAACACTCGAAGGCAGAACGTTAGAAAACTTCGCTACCGACTTATTGAGTGAGCCTGCGAGAATCGAAGCTGAATCGTCACTAAAAGAACGCGGAAAAATCAATCAATGGATACATGTAGCCGATTCAGACGCCCACAAGTTCGAGTTACTGGCCAATATCGTACAATCCGAAGACTGCCAAAAAGCGATTGTTTTTGTCAGAACCCGCGAGAAAGTGCAGCATATTGCTAGCAAATTGCAAGCACTGGAAGTGCGCAGCTGCTGGCTTGAAGGCGAAATGCCACAGGACAAACGCAACAAGGCTGTAATGCGTTTGCGCTCTGGTCAGGTAAAAGTGCTAGTTGCGACAGATGTCGCCGCACGAGGCTTAGATATCGACGATATCACCCACGTCATCAATTATGATATGCCACGCACCGCCGACACATACGTACACCGCATTGGCCGTACCGGTAGAGCGGGTAAAAAAGG
>JABSOG010000322.1 GCA_013216025.1 Algicola sp.
CCCCACCCCCTCATCCACCCCCGATCAAACGAACCCAGCCCCACCCCCCAATCCAATATTGCATCTGCAATATGAATAAAATGCACCTACAACAAGAATAATATTCAAATAACCGTTGACAGCAAAATAATATTCGCTATTATGTACGTAAAGATAGATAGACGGCTAAACGGCTTTCAATCTAAAAGGATAAGAGGCTTTGAGCCAATTTATTCTTAACGACATTATTAAACTCGATTCTAGGAGATTGCCATGACTCATTTTGCGACTACAGCGGTACGTTCAGGTATCGAAACCGACACTCAGTTTGGTGCGATCACGCCACCGATTTACCTTACCAGTAATTACAGCTTCGAAGGTTTTGGTAAACCGCGTCAGTATGACTATGCGCGTTCAGGCAATCCTACCCGTAGCGGATTGGAAGGGGCATTGGCTGATTTGGAACAAGGTGCAGGTGCAACCGTCACGTCTAGTGGCATGTCAGCTGTTTCGTTGCCTTTACAATTGTTGAGCCCTGGCGATATTTTGATTGCTCCTCACGATTGCTACGGCGGTAGCTATCGTTTGTTTACCAACTTGGCTGCACGCGGTCAATTCGAATTAATTTATGTTGACCAGACCGACGAAGTTGCGTTACAAGCAGCGCTGGACAAGAATCCTAAAATGTTGTGGATTGAATCGCCAAGTAATCCTTTGCTACGTGTGGTTGATATTGAAAAATTGTCAGGTCTTGCCAAAGACAAAGGTTGTTTGACGGTAGTAGACAACACCTTCTTATCTCCAGTTCAGCAGCAACCATTAAACCTTGGTGCAGACATTGTGGTTCACTCAACAACCAAATACATCAACGGTCACAGTGATGTTGTTGGCGGCGGCGTTATCAGCAAAGACCCATTGATTGCCGAGAAACTGGCGTGGTGGGGTAACTGTTTGGGCATTACCGGTTCACCGTTTGACAGTTTCTTGACCTTACGTGGTTTACGTACTTTGCCTGTTCGTATTCGTCAGCATCAAGAAAACACTGATCAGATAGTGGCATTCCTCGACAAACACGAAGGCATTAAACAAGTTTATTACCCAGGGCTTAAAACCCACCCAAATCACGAAATTGCTAAAAAACAACAGCAAGGTTTTGGCGCTATCGTCAGCTTTGAATTAGACGAAACACGTTATGACATCGCCCGTTTCCTTGAACAGCTTGAAATGTTCTCACTGGCCGAATCTCTTGGTGGTGTTGAAAGCTTAATCTGTCACCCGGCCACCATGACTCACGCCGCGATGGACGAACCTGCACAAGTTCGTGCCGGTATTACCGGACAGTTAATTCGTGTTTCAGTGGGCATTGAGCAGGCTGAAGATTTGCTCGAAGACCTTAAAAAAGCGCTGGCTTTATCTTCATTGCCAAGCGAAGTTAGCAACGCTGAGGAACTGAGCCATGAATCTTGTTGATTCGGTCATTGACCAGAACGCCGCATTGTTAAAGCAAACTCAATTGCTTGAAGAAAAGGCAGGACACCCGGCCGTTCATAAATTTGGCGGCAGCAGCTTACGCTGCGCCAGTGCCATCAAACAGGTGGCCAATATTATTGAACAAAACTGTTACCCTAACGACTTTATTATTCTGTCGGCCATGGGTAACACCACCGACTTGCTGTTTGACCTGGTTTCAACTTGCCAGAGTCGTCAGCTATCGGCCGAGTTCAAGCCCGATTGCGGTGCTGTGCGAGACTATCAACAAGGTATTATCAGTGATTTGTTGGCGCCGGGTGTTGCTCAGGCGTTGATCAATGAGCTGCAAAACGATATACAGCGCATCGAATTTTTACTCTCTCGCGCAATCTGTGGACAACCTTTTAACCCGGCCGATGTCATCGGTTATGGTGAATTGTGGTCTACCAGGGTGATTTGCGCGGTACTGAAAGAACGCAACATTAATTGCCAACGCGTCGACTCTCGTGATTTTATTTATGTAGCCGACGAGGGCAGTGCACCAAACCACCAATCTAAAGGCGATACGCTGATCAACTGGCAAAAAAGCCAGAAATTGTTTGGTCGTTGCCAAGGTGATTTTGCCAATTCGTTGGCGGTGATCAGCGGTTATCTGGCCAGTAACAACGAAGGTGAAACCGTTCTTCTTGGCCGCAACGGCAGTGATTTTTCTGCCACTATTGTTGCCAAGCTGGCAATGGCCAGAATGGTTTACCTGTGGACTGACGTGAACGGTGTGTTTAGCGCCGATCCTAATCAGTTTTCGCAAACTAAAGTTATACCCTTGTTGGGCCTGAACGAAGCTAATGCGTTGGCCAACCTCGGTACCCCGGTTTTTCATGAAAAAACCCTCAAACCTTTGCAGGACGCCAACATCCCCATTCGAATTCGCAACTCACAGGCGGCTCAGCAACAAAATTCTGGCACCTTGATTTTGACCCAGCCGGTTAAATGGCAAGGTGCGAAAACCATCGCTTTGAAAGAATCTGTTTGCTTGTTCAGCATCAAGTGGGCGAACAATGCTAAGCACGAACAACTTAACGAAGTGTTAGCCAGCATCATCAATCAGCAGCAGATCTCTACGCATTGCTGGTTGAGTGACAACCTGACCCTGAATTTTTGTGTACCTGAATGCAGCCAGACAGCCGTGGCCAAAATACTGACCCAACAACAAACTGGCGAAGGTTGCCAGTTTAGTGTGAACAAAGATTTGTCCATCATCTCGTTGGTCGGTTATGAATTACTGCAACATGGTGAACATTTATCGGCCTACTTCTCGTTGATTGAACAATCGCAAAAAGGCGTGTTGATGTATCACTACGATACCAATGGCGCAATCAGTGCGGTTATTAATGACAAACACCCTGTACAACTGGTCTCATCTATTCACCAAGCGATTTTTGTTAGCGCAGCGGGCGACCGAAGCGCATTGTCAGCGAAAAAGACACTGTCACTGGTGTTGGTCGGTTGTGGCAACATCGGCAAAAAGCTGGTGGATATTTTGTCGAACCAACTAGACAACATAAATCGCCGGGCCAAAAACAAGCTCAAAGTGGTTGGTATCAGCAATTCGAAGCGTTATATTTTTGATGCTGATGGTGTCAACCTAAAAACCACGGAACAGGCATTGCTAGGCAGTACACTTAAAAGTGTTGATATCGAACAAGATTTGCAAACCATTGGCGACAGTCAAATTGTCATTGTTGATGTCACTGCCAGTCGCGTAGTAACCGAGCAATACAGTTCGCATCTTGATAAAGGCCGTCATATCGTCAGCGCCAGCAAACTGGGTTTGACACTGCCGACCGGCCAATATGACAAATTGCGTCATTTGGCTGCGACCAATCATTGCCAATGGTTAAGCAACGTGACTTGTGGTGCGGGTTTACCCATACAGCAGTCAATCGAAGATTTGTGCATTGCAGGTGACAAGATTAAGGCCATTGATGGGATATTCTCTGGTTCACTGTCATGGATCTTGAGTCAATACGACACCAGCACCCCGTTTAGTGAAGTGGTAGACGAGGCCAAAGCCATAGGATTAACAGAACCTGATCCAAGGGATGACTTGTCGGGCAAAGATGTGCAGCGCAAACTGCTGATTATCGCCAGAACCATGGGTTTGTCATTAGACCTTGAACAAATTGGGCTGTCACCGCTGATACCGACAGAGTTTTTGAGCTTGCCAGCCGATGAGTTCGCCAAATGTCGCACTGATCTTGACCTGCACATGCAGCAAAAGTGGCAACAGGCCAACAGTCAGGGATTGAAACTGTGTTATTGCGGAGAATTATCGTTTAAACAAGAAGGTGATAAAACGCAATTGGTAGAAGCTCGGGTAGGACTAAGTTTCCGCCCAGCAGACGATCCACTGGTCAGTATTTGTGCCGCCGATAACATCGCCGTCATTCGTTCAGATTGGCACGACAGCAACCCATTGATTATTCGTGGGCCGGGCGCGGGCATTAATGTAACAGCAGCCGGTATTGTTACTGATTTGATTAAATTGACGCGGTAATAATGGGTTGTTCTAAATAGTAGGGGGGGCGGGCCTTATACCGGTTAATAATAGTGCCCGCAGCCTTATTTATTTACCTCGAAGAGTTCGTTGAATAGTTTCTAGTCAATCAAAAAATAAAGTGTCATTTTTTGCCAGCGCCCAGTAATCTGCCAAAGAAATGAGATAAACCCATGCCACGGCGAACCTTCTCAGCCCAGCGAATGCCGACTATCGCTCCTGCGCTGACAAAAAAGGCGGTTAAATAGAGATTTAAATCTTTGGTGATGATAGTGATTAACAATACCAGCAAAGCTGATCCCAATATAGGTGAAGCAGCCAAGCAAAGCCACATGATAACCTCTGACAACAACGCAAAAACTTTAATCATTAAATCACCTCTATCCCATTTGTTATATTCAACTGTTGATACCGCAACGCACCGCTATTGTTCTGTTACTTCGCGTATTTGGCCTTGATTTCATCCCGTTTCGCCAAATCGGCATAACAAGTGATGAAAGGAGGCCAATCAGGGTCCCTTTCAGGACTATCAGCCAAAATAACAACGGGTGTTGTAGACACTGCAGTCGTTATTGCTGCTGGTTGTGATCCTTGCGGCGCCCCCGCCATCAAAGATTCAATCAAATCACTTTGTTTGTCAACTTTGCCATCAAGTGCTTTGAGCTGTAGTGCCAACTGGCCAATGACGGCCAACAACTCATCGTTATTAACATGCACTTGCCCAATTGAATCAGGTGTTGGTTCGGCAGGCTCGCTGAGTAACTCACCATATAAACGGCGCAATTCGGCGACTTCGAGAAATCTTTTGCCTTTGGTGCAGCGAACAAAATTAATGTGGCCTTTCGCCATTTGACGGTAAAGCGCATTTTTGCTCTTGCCAGTCACTAAAATGGCTTTTTCGATGGAGATAAACATAAATAAAATATTACAACTTGCCACATAAACGAACGCGCATTTTACGCATTGTTGCCCGTTAAGACCATAAAAATGCCAAAAAGAATAAAAAAAATGAAAATAATTAAACTAAATCCAAACTATTGCTGCTCCTGCCTCGTCTTTACTACCAATTAGATGATGTAGAAGTGAGATGCCCATGTTTAAAAAACTATTGACCACCACCGTTGTTGCCTTAACTTTCGCCAGCGCGCTTTCTTTGACAAATGCAGTGGCATCGGACAATGAACGTCCGATGATCCAATTGATTAAAGACATGGAAGTGGTTGAAACGCGCAAAATGACCCATGAAGAATATGACGCTTACCAACAGCTGACAAACATGGAGCACAAGTTTGACGATATCGAAGGGCCTATGGAAGTGCTGGAAAAAGAACTGGAAGACAAAGCCGAAAAACTCGAAATGGCCGTGGAAAAGATGATCGAACGAAAGTTTTCAGCTCTCGACGGTGACGGTGACGGTGATGGCTTTGATGATTTCGAATACGAAAAAGAAACTGCCGTGGATGAGATAAAAGCCTTGGTTGAACAGATGAAACCTAACCTCAAGCACATCAAAGCAATGGCCAAGCAAATGCAAGACGTGGTTGAAAACTTTAAACAAGTGATCACGCAGAATATTGATGAAGACGACTATGACAGTATCCGCGTTATTGATGGCGACGACAAATCAACCATACACTTTGATGACTTCGACATTGGCGAAGATTTTGCCAGCCCAGCGCGGTTTGATTTTTAATAGAGAGCCCGGTTTTAATTTTAGTAAAGGGTTCTGTTTGATTTCTAATAAACCCGTGAGTTAGTCATACAGTAACAAAAAAGCCCTCTATCATGAGGGCTTTTAGTTTGTGGGCTATTTATGGATTATATATGGGCTAAGCCGCGCCTTAATCGTCTTTGTCGAAAATCGCAGTCGAGTCAATGATCAAGCTGTACTTGTTGTTGATTTTGACGATACCGTTGAGCATTTTTTGAGTTTGTTCATTCAGTTTAAAGCCGGTTTCCATAATTTTGCTCAATGACTTTATTTCACCGTCATCAATGTTGACACTGTCTTCAACGCTGTCGACCAGCAAACCGATATACGGGGTTCGGCCATCAACTGTGGTATACACAATAATTGGTTTGTAGCTTTCAGTAACCTGAAGCTGGGCATCATCAAACAAGCGTTTTAACTGAACAAACGTACCTGCCCGCTCTACCTCAAAAAGCTTTAAGGCTTCGTCCAATTGATTGGCATTTTTTAACCCTATCAGGCGGTCGGCCAGTCCATGCAGTCGCTTGTGGGGTTCATCAAAGCGCTTAAGCAGGCTTGAAAAATCTTCATCGTCAATGGTAAAAGAGTCATACCAAGCACCAAACTGACATTTGTGATGGGACTTTTCCCCAGAGAAGGCTACGCCAGTTGTCAGCGTATCTTCCAGCGCGTTAAACCACTGCACATGTTCCCGCTCACCTTTGGCAAAAACATCAATCAAATCGGCATTCATTTGCTGGGTGACAACGTTATTCATGATTAACCCCAAGTCAAATACAGGGGTAGGGGTGCCGACATAGTCCTTAACACCGAGAAAACTCTTATCCTCAGTAGGGATTGTTGTTAAATCTTCTTGATACCTTTCGGTTACCAGAATATCGAGGATATTCAGGGCGATATACTTTTCACCCACTCTAAAATTGACTAAATCCATGGACGGTTACTCACCACTGTATTGAACGTATTGTCTTGAATTATAGCCACATAATTTTATTAAATGTAAGAGCAATGCAAAATAGTCCAAACATTTATCAATAAAAACTGTATTGGGACTGTTTCTGAGCTGATTGTCTTCAAAATTTGCATTACAATAATCGCCACTAATAATGCACATCAGACAATTGAAATAGTGAATAGTATGAAATTTCCTCCCGTAACCACCATGTTAATGCTGCTGTACAGTTTTAACGCAACGGCCAATACGCAACGTAGTTATCATGGTGATGTTGAGCTTGGAGCCGTTGTCACCACTGGCAACACCAATACGGTGTCTGCCAAGACTGCTATTAACGTCGAGCAGGACTTTGAAATGTGGCGAACCGAATACGTTGTCAATGCCCAATATCAGCGTTCACAGTTTGAAGATGATGACGGACTGAAGCAACGCGAAACCACAGAACAGCAGATTTTTTTATCCTATCAAGGCAATTATAAACTTGAAGAAGCCAACAAAAGCTTCTTTTTGCTAGGATCGTTTAATGACGAAAGGTTCAATGGCTACAATTATCAAATTACCGTTGCCACAGGTTATGGCTGGCGTTTATTGGAAAACAATAACCACACCATAGATTTAGAAATAGGACCTGGTTACTCATGGAACGAATTTCATAACGACGACCAACAAGAAGGCACAATCTTTCACGGGGCCTTTAAATACCAACATCAATTGACAGTGGCCACGCGCTTTAGGCAGGAGGCCACCACGGATGCCAGCTTTAGTGGAGCCAATTCCAAGACCAAATTAGAATCATCTTTGATTGCCGACATCAATGGCCGATTGGCGATGAAAGTCTCATTTTATGTCGAATACAACACCAAGCCCGACGACGATATTAAAAGTGTCGATACCGAAACCGGCATTACCTTGGTTTATTCATTTTGAAATTGACAGCTTAAAGGCTTCTTGTGGAAATGCAGGGGAGAATAGAGGCGGTTAGACCGCCTCTGGTAGTGAACTTTTAAGACTGGGCTTGCAGCTCGTCATTTTCTTCTTTCTCTGGACGTTCCTTAGCTTCCCTGACTTTCAATGTACGTTGCTGAAATTCAGATTCATTCAGCGCAGTAATGGCTTTAGCACCTGCGGCCTCTTCCATTTCGACAAAGCCGAAACCACGACGTTTACCCGTTTGGCGATCCTTAAGCAAACGCACTGAATGGACAAAACCGAATTTTTCAAACAATTCTTTGATCACTGCTTCGTTCGCTCTATAGGGCAGGTTACCCACATAGATAGTTTTGGTCGGGCCGGTAGGTTCGGTTGTTTGTTCGTTGTGTACTTCTTGAGTTTGTGAAGAACCAGAAGTTCTAGCGGTTTTAGAAGAATTAGAAATAATGGCGATAAATACACCACCAATCAACAAACCGGCAGCGAAAGTGGTTTGAGCGTCCAAAGCGGGGCCCAGTAACGAAATGACAAAATAGCCGACGACGGCTAAAAGCACTGAATAGAGTATGGAGGATTGAAATGCGGACATTTTGTGAATACCTTTAAAATTTAAAAAATGGAATGATTATAAATAGTGATTAAAACGAAGAACGTGTCAATATTAACGGCAAGCTCAGATGATGCAAACATTAATTCAACAATAAACGCGGAAAGTTTGGCATTAAACGGACAAAATTGATCTATTTGATGTTTTTTCAAATTAATTCAAAAGAACGCTTGCAATGAAAATCGAACTGCCTATAATGCGCATCCACTGAAACGGCAAACGGTTTAAACAAACCACTGAGCAGAATCAGTAAGAAGAAAACGGTTGTTTTTGTTTTGTAAATCGGTTTAATTTAAACCAAAAGAAAAATGAAAATTAGCGCTTGACTTTAAAAATCGGAAGCGTAAGATACGCACCCCGCTACAGCAACAGACCTCTACGGTTAGTTAAGCTGGTAGCAAGCTCTTTAACAATTAGTAATCAATCATCTGTGTGGACACTCACAGTAATTAATACTTCTAACGATTTGCATCTTAGATG
>JABSOG010000323.1 GCA_013216025.1 Algicola sp.
CAGTGCCTGATCATAATGGCCCAAATCGCGAACAAGATTACCATACCACATATAACCAAATGCATAGTTGGGGGCCTTCTTGAGCGCAATTTCAAACAACGCCAGTGCTTCGAGCTGCTCACCCTGGCTGGTCAGCAACATCGCTTTGGCCGCCAATGCTTGGCCCAAATCTGGCTGTGCCTTCAATGCCTGTTCTAGCAACGGTTGGCATTTTTCTAGTGCTTGAGCCAGCGTCCAATCACTGTAAATATGCAAAAAGTGATAGGTATTACACAAACCCACTGCCGCCAGAGGAAACAATTGCTCGCGTTGTCGCATCGATTCAAAAATCTGCTGAGCCTGTTGTAACTGCCCCACTTGACGCTGCCCCCACAAATGCCGTGCCAGCAAATATTGGTCAAAACTGCGCTGCTCTACACTTTTTCTGTCAAAAGCTGGACTGACCTGCCCACGCTTAAACAACCCCAACAAAGTGTCAACAATGTTGTCTTGCAACGCAAACAGGTTATCGAGTTGTCCCTCGAACAATTGCGCCCAAATCACCTCACCGGTTTGCGCCAGCTGCATTTGCAGATAAACCCTGATCAGCGCATCTTGTTGATTGATTTTGCCCGTCATCACCACTTGGGTATCAACCCGTTTGTCGGGTGAATGATGATGCACCACCTTCATCGCTTGAATTTGCATTAACTGCGTCAGCAACACCTGATTCAAAGCATCTAATTTGGCAAATTGCTGGGTTGATTCGGTTTGCAAATCTACCAACGTAATCGAAGCAATACGGTCTATCGCAAAGTCATTGGCAGCAGATTGTGGCTTTTGCACCCACCAAAGTAAAACCCCGACCAACACAACTAGTATAACTACAGCAACAACAGTAACAACGGCCAAACCCAGCCAAGACTGCCGATTTGTCGGCGCAGGCGCAGTTTCATTGTCTTCATTAATTGGCGCAATCAAACGGTAACCTTTGCCAGACACCCGCTCGATATAGGTTTTTTTAGCGCCACTATCGCCCAGCGCCTTGCGTAATTGGGCAATGGCCTGATACACCGAACTGTCGCTAACCACCTGACCGGGCCAAACCAATTCAATCAACTTATCTTGACTCAAAGGCTCGCCATGGTATTCGACCAAAACCAGCAATAGGGCCATCACTTTGGGTACCAGTTGAATTTGTTCGTCGTCACAAGAGATGCGATTCAGTGCAGGCTCAATTTGCCACTGGCCAACATAAAATGATTTTGATCTGTGCAAGGGAATATTTCCACTTTGACTGTTAGGGGTAATTTTAGCACAGGGTTTTAGAACCCTATAAGCCATTGATTTTATTGTATTCAGAAAACTTTTAGAAAATATTCAGCAAGATTTTAAGCATTAAAAACGATTCAAGGGCACATTGCAAACATCTAACCAATACTACTGGAAATCAACGATGAAACGCATCAAACACCTACTCGCCATCCTTTGTGCGACAGTAACATTACCGCTAGCGGCCGATCTACTGGTGATAGAAAATGTCACTTTGCTCTCACCCGAAAGACAACAACCGCTGCAACGGGCCAATGTCACCATTAAAGACGGCAAGATACTGGCGATATCACAAGGTACAGCTCAAGGCACTTCAATGTTGGCCAAAAACGCTGTTCAAATTGATGGCACCGGAAAATATCTGACCCCGGGTTTAATGGATTCTCATGTGCATGTGTCAAATATGCCGGGCACTATATTTGAAGAAGGCAAACCGTCAGCACCAATGCAACAGCTGCAAGACGGATATACCAAACAACAACCGCGCAGTTACCTGTATTTTGGCGTCACCCAACTGCTTGACCCTTCGCAGTCAAAAAGCTCAATCGTCAAATTTAACGACAATCGGCAAAAACCCGACCTGTTTCATTGTGGCGCCACCCCCATACTTGGCGGCTACCCCACCATGTGGGCCAGCCAAAAAGCGGTTATCGATATGTTTGAATATTTAATTTACCAGCCGATTGAAGGACAACCCGTGCCAGAAGGCATTATTCCGGCATTACATACCCCAGAGGCCGTGGTGAAAAGAATGGCCGACGATGGCGCGATTTGTGTCAAAGTTTTTATTGAAGACGGCTTTGGAGTAGCAAACAATTGGCCACTGATCAGCAACCAATTGCTCAACCGGGTTAAGGCTGCCGCCAAAAAACACGGACTGATCATGATGGCTCACGCCAATGCCATTGATATGCAAAAGATTGCCCAAGAGCTTGATGTAGATGTCATCGCCCACGGCATGTGGAACTGGCTAGAGTTTAATAATGAGCCGGGTTTGCCCGAAGACATTCGCAAAATACTTGATGCCATTATCGCGCAAAAAATCGTCTTTCAGCCCACATTCAACGTCATGGACGGTTTGAAAGGGCTCACTGTACCCAATATGCTCGACGACCCACTTTACGCCAAAGTGATAACTGAAGATGCCATGAAGTGGTACCACACCGAGGCAGGCCAATGGTTTGCAAAAGAGATGATCAAAGACTTTGACGATATGCCGCTTGAGCGCATTCATCGCAAACAAGATATCACCATCTCTCAGGGCGAACGCGTTGTGAATTATCTGGCCAAACACGGTTTGCCCATGGTGCTGGCCAGCGACACACCATCGTCACCCACGTTTGCCGCACAACCGGGTTATTCGACTTTTGCCGAGTTAAAGCACCTATTCAAAGCCGGATTAACCCTTAAACAAATATTTGAAGCGGCCACCATCAATAACGCCGTAGCCTTTGGACTGGATGACCGATATGGCACCATAGAACCGGGAAAAGTCGCCAACCTATTGTTATTGAACGATAACCCGCTACAAACCGTGCAGGCGTATAACGCCATAGATAAAGTGATTGTTAAGGGGGAAGTGATTGAACGGGAGGATTTGGCGGTACAATGAATCAATAAGCCACAAGGAAGTTAACCAATAACTTCCCCGATTTTTTGCCACGCAGTGGCACTTATAAAGATGCGCAGCAGATTTATTTAAACATCAAAACAAAACCCACCATCAAACCCCGGGTTACCGCCATCAGTATACCCCCGGGGGTTGCTCAACACTCGGCAATCACCAACCTGATAATCGCTATTGGTATGCAAATGGCCATGCACCCAAACATTGGGTTTATAACCTTCGATAAACCCGCAGAGGTCTGAAACATAACCGGCGCTAGTTAATTCTTTTCGACGCTTTTCGGGAATAGACTCTATTGACGGACCGTGGTGACTGACCACCACATTTTTTTCGCCTTGATGTTGGCTCAAGGCATCGCCAAGCCAATTAAGTGATTGACGGTGAATGAGGGCAATATCTACCGAACGCATTTTTGAATACGTGGGCATTCGTTTAATGCGCTTACAGTCGTTCATCATTTGCTGGCAATGATATCCGGCGATGCGAGGGTCGCCAAACAGGGCAAAATCAGTCCATAGAGTACAGCCAAAAAAGTTGACGCCATCCACTGTCACACGGTCGTTTTCGAGCACATGAATATTGCTACCGGCGGCCTTTTCTTTGAGTTTATCGATCAACTTGGGGTAGGTATTACGGTAATATTCATGGTTGCCCAGCACATAAATCACCGGTTTGTCTTTTATCTGCCCGGCCCAGTCGATACCCTTCTCGCCAACGTGAATGTCGCCAGCGAGGATCACCACATCGGCATCGGTGGACTGGTAACGGTATTCGCCAAATTCAACGTGTAGGTCGCTAAGTAATTGTACTTTCATGAGTATTTTAAATTGCTGCGTTTGTAGTTGAAGTAAACCGTTTCTTAGGCCGCAAATCAAGCGCTTTTGACAAATTGAATCTGTCCGGCTGTTCTGCTAATGTAATCGCAACAATTCTCAGCAACAATCAAGAGACTGACAATGTTTTCTAATGTTATCGCCCGCACACCGTGCAAAAACATGGTAGCAGGTATTACTTCTGCCGACCTTGGCGCGCCCGATTATGACAAAGCCTTGCTGCAACACCAAAACTACATCAGTGCGCTCAAACAATGCGGTGTAAAAGTCACCCTGCTTGACGCTGACGACAATTATCCTGACTCGACTTTTGTTGAAGATACCGCATTATTGACCCCACATTGCGCCATCATCACCCATCCGGGCGCCGACTCTCGCAAAGGTGAAACCGTTGAAATGAAAACTGTTGTCGCCAAGTTTTATGACAATGTAGAGCAAATAGAAGCGCCTGGCACCGTAGAAGCTGGTGACATCATGATGGTTGGGTCACACTATTACATCGGCTTGTCTGAGCGCACCAACGAAGCTGGTGCGCAGCAAATGATTGACATATTACAGCGTTACAACATGACCGGTTCAATGGTCACCTTAACCGAAGTACTGCACTTAAAAACCGGTTTAAGCTACCTTGAAAACAACAACCTACTGGCCTGCGGCGAGTTTTTAACCAAACCCGAAATGCAGCAATACCAGCTGATTGAAATCGACGCTGACGAAAGTTACGCCGCCAATTGCATTTGGGTCAACGACGTTGTGATAGTGCCCGATGGTTACCCCAAAGCCCGCGCGGCTATTGAAGCGGCGGGTTACAAAACGCTGGCGGTCGACGTCTCTGAATTTCGTAAAATCGACGGTGGGTTAAGCTGCCTGTCTTTACGTTTTTAAGCTGTAACCACTAATAATTAAAATCAGTACATAAGGAACAACTCTATGATGGTACCTCTGAAACTGTTTGGTTCAACCACCTCGCCATATGCACGGCGCCTTCGTATGTGGATGGTCCACGTTGACTACGAATTTGTCAATATTGATATTTTTTCGCCCGAAGGCCGCGAAATCCTCAAAGCAAACAACCCAACGCTGAAAATCCCGATGCTGCAAGAAGAAGACCGCATCATTTACGATTCAAGAGTCATTTTTCGTTACCTCAACGCCAAATTCATGCGCGAAGAGACCGAGTGGCAATACGAAAACAACCTGACACTCATCGACGCAGCCAACGATTCATTCATCGAACTGTTGCTGCTACAACGCTCAGGTGTCGAGCCCGACAGCGACCTGATGTTTGTAAAACTGCAAAGAGAACGCGTAGCCTCTACCATGCAAGTGCTTGAAGAGCACACAGCTAAAGGTGACTTTGAATATTGGAATTACGGTGCGATTAGCCTGTATTGCCTGATTGATTGGTTAGAATTCAGAGAGTTATGTGATATGTCGCCGTATAAAGCATTATTAGCGTTTAAACAAAGCCATAGCGACAAACCCGAAGTGATTGATACCGATCCCCGTTTGTAGTTTCATCCACCTTTTTTGGTGTTTTTTGTCAAAACCGCACACTAAAAATGGCACAAAATGCAGGCCAGAACAAGGCCTGTATTTAACCTTAAAAACTGTGTTAGTATAATTGCGCATTTGACTTTAACCACCTTGAAACCCACATGCCTAAAAAATCATTCGACGCCGAATTGTGGATCAAACTCGGACTAAAAACCCTTAAAAATGAAGGCCTCGCCAAATTTGGTGTTGAAGCACTGGCACGCAAAGCAGGCGTCACCAAAGGCAGTTTTTACTGGCACTTTAAAGACCGCGACGACTACTTCAAACAAATCGTTGATTACTGGTTGACCCGACAACTACAAATTATCCAACACTTTTCACAACAGGCCGACGACGTAGAACCCAAGCAACAGCTCTACAATGTGATGCATTACATTCTCAACAAAAACACTGACGAAGACACCGCCATGCGCTCGTGGGTGATGCACTATGACTACGCCACCAAAGCCGTGAAGAAAGTCGATAAAATGCGCCTCGAATACCTGATACGACTGTTCAAAGAGATGGGATATAACAAAGACGAGTCTAAGCTACGCGCCCAAATGCTGTATTTTTATCAGGTTGGCGAGCACACTATTTTAGAACGCGATCGCGAGGGCATTCGGTCTCGGCTGAATGACCTGCATTATAAGATGTTGGTTGATGGAGTTTGTTGAAGGGGCCCCCACAAGACCAGTTTCGAGATCATATGGAGGATGGGGCGAGGAACGAGCCGTAGTTAGCGCTTGCGCGTAACCCATCGGTTGTTCGTCGTTAATCGGCAAACCTTTGTTGTACGAATGGCGGTTCCATCAAGCATTTGGGTAATTGACAATGTGGTTTCATTCACGGTTTAGCGATGGATTATGATATCGCCCGATGGGTTACGGCTCGTACCTCGCCTAACCCATCCTCCATATGAGGCCAAATCGGATTTTCCCAATCGAAGCCACCTGTTACCTTGCTGTTACCCACCCTCTTTTACACTGAACCTGTCAAACAAACGATAAGGATTCAGACCATGATCAAATTATTAAACAAACGATTAAGCACGCATAGCGCAGGCATTACATTTTCGGCTTTGTTATCAGCAGTATTGATCACCGGCTGCTCTGGCGGTAATGGCAGTGAAACTCCCACGCCTACTCCGACACCCACGCCAACCCCAGATCCTACCGAAGTAGCCACCACGGTGTTTAGAAATGGAGCCATTTACACCGTCAACAAAGCACAACCCTGGGCCAATGCCATCGCCATTAAAGACAATAAAATTATCTTTGTTGGCAGTGATGCCGATGTGACCGCCTACATTGGTGACAATACTTCGGTGAAAAACCTTAATGGCAAAATGATGATGCCCGGGTTTCATGATGTGCACATTCACCCCATCGAATCCGGCTCTGAAAATACCCAGTTTGCGCTCGATACCTTCGAGACCAACGCCGAAAATTTTATCAGCCAAATAACCCGGGCATCACGCAATAACCCCAACACACCATGGTTGATTGGTTATGGTCATTCAATTTTCACCTTAATCGACGGCAATCGTTCACCGCTAGACATACTCGACGAAGCAGAACCCGACCGCCCAGTGATCATCATGGAACAAACCTCACACTCAATGTGGGTCAACTCCAAAGCGCTGGCACTGGCCGGTATTACACAATATTCAGCAGACCCCATCGGTGGCATTATTGGGCGCGAAACCACAGGCGAATTAAACGGTATTTTAATCGACAACGCAGGCAATATCGTGATGGATTTGGCCATGACACCCACCGACCTAACCCGGCAACGCGATTATGACGGGTTGGTGCAATACACCTTGCCTGAGTTAGCCAAAAACGGTATCACCTCAATCAGCGATGCCCGCACTTTTTGGCAACGACAAGACCATAAAACGTGGCAAAAAGTGCTCGATAACGGCGAAATGACCGTACGTGCCTCTTTGGGTTTATGGGCCTATCCCGAGTTAGACGATGCCACCCAGTTGCAAAGCCTAAAAGCCTTATACCAAAACGACCCCGGCAGTTTATTACGCATCAACCAAGTCAAACTGTATTCTGACGGTATTTTGATCAACACCACCGCCGCCATGAAAGACCCCTACGAATTTGACTTACTCGGGTTGCCGGGCAACAACGGACTCAATTACTTCACCCAATCAAGAGTTGAAAACTACATAGAAGCACTCGAAGCGATTGGTTTTGACTTTCATATCCACGCCATTGGCGACCGGGGCATTCACGAGTCTTTAAACGCCATTGAAAACGCAGGCAGCAGCGAAGGCAGGCACCGCATCACCCACGTAGAAGTGGTCGACCCGGTAGACATTCCCCGCTTTGCCCAACTCAACGTAACCGCCGATGCCCAAGTGGCCGGAGACTTAGCCAACCCCGAGCACTGGCACGAAAACGACGAGTTTATTGGCGTAGAGCGTTCAGAAAATGCCATTCCAATCAAATCGTTAAGCGCAGCCGGCGCACGAGTGACGCTAAGCAGCGACTGGAGTGTTAGTCCCTTCAATCCATTTATCGGCCTAAAAAATGCCGTGACCCGCACCCCGCAAGAACTGACACTGGCTCAGGCAATTGAGGCGTATACCATCAATAGTGCATACGTAATGCGACAAGAAGATAAGGTGGGCACAATAGAAGTGGGTAAGTTGGCAGACTTGGTGGTACTTGACCGGAATTTGTTTGAGATATCGAGCAGTTCGATTAACCAAACCAAAATTGATTTGACGATGCTCGATGGTGAGGTTATTTACCAGCGGTGAATGATGTGTGGGCACAAAAAACGTGACCACACATCATATAAATCAACCCTTCTGAAAAGGATAAATCGAACCAAGCTGCAAAATCTGCGTGAGCTCATCCAGTGCCCGGCGGTTTTCATTCAAAAACGCCACATCGGCCAAATCGGCTGGCGCAATTTGGTCGCGATAATTGCCGTCTACCCAAGTGTTCAAACGGCCAAACAATTCGTCGGTCATGATGGAACCTTGATTAACACCTTTAGCTTCTGCCTCGCTCAATACCACCCGCAAACGCAAACAGGCCGGGCCGCCGCCGTTACGCATACTTTGGCGCAAGTCTCTGTAGATAATTTCTTGAATGGGGTTATCTAAGCCAATCAATTTGTCGAGATAACGTTTGGTGTTAGCGTTTTCGTCACATTCAATTGGCGCAACAATGGCCATTTGTCCTGAGCCGATGTCGACCAGCTGGGTATTGAACAAATAAGTTGATACCACGTCTTGCATGGTCACTTCATCTCTGGGGACTTCGATGGGATAAAACGGGCTGTCGCCAAAGTAAGCGCTCAGGCTGTCGAGCATGGCTTGTTTGTTGA
>JABSOG010000324.1 GCA_013216025.1 Algicola sp.
ATAAAGCAACCAAGGTGGTGGCGTTAAAACACACAGCCAATAAAGACAAGAAACTCACGGTGATGGTGTGGGGCAACCGGGATGTGGGGGCTTCGTTTATGAATATTCCTGAAAGCCTTGGCGCGATTTCGGCCAGATTAAATCAGGCCGATTATCAAATTCCCGCAGTGAAAAGCGACTATTTTACCCGTCGAATCGACAGAATACTCAACCCGTTTTATCGCAGTTATGAACTTGAGCCACTGATTAAAGATGATTTGGCCGAGCTGATGCCGGTTAACGATTATCTGAGCTGGTTCAATTCGTTACCGGCCAAAGTGCGTGAGCCCATCAACAGTTACTGGGGGCAGGCTAAAGACAACTTTATGGTGATAAACCGCGATGGACAGGCGTATTTTGTGCTGCCACGCATTCGGGTTGGCAATATGTTGGTGATGCGCCAGCCGCCAAGGGCCGACAACAACGAAGAAGACCAACGGATTTACCACAAGGGTACCATCCCAATGAATCACTATTATTTGGCTGCGTATTATTATGCCCGCCAATACTGGGGCAGCGATGCGATTATTCATCTTGGCACCCATGGCTCGCACGAATACCTGCCGGGCAAAGAGCGCGGTTTGTCGGTGTATGACCAAGGTAATTTGGCTGTTTGGGATACGCCTGTGGTCTATCCGTTTATCGTTGATGATGTTGGTGAGGCGATGCAAACCAAGCGCCGGGGTAATGCCACAGTGATCTCCCACATGACACCGCCCTTTGCTGCGGCGGGTTTACAAGGTGAGGTAGCAAATATTCACGAGTTGATGCATCAGTATAAATCGCTAGACACAGGCGGGGTAAAAACCAAAACCGGCGAGCAGATTGTTGAGTCTTGTATTAGCAATAATATCTGCACGGATTTAAATCTCGACCGAGCCACAATTGATGCCGACTTTGACGGGTTTATTGACACATTACATCAATATCTTGAATCGCTGGCAACACAAAACCAGCCGCTGGGACTGCATACGTTTGGTCAATTGGCCGAAAAACGTCTGTTGGCTTCAACCATAGTGCAAATGCTGGGCAGTGAATTCACCACTTTGGCGGCAACTGTTGAGCAGTCAAGCCGAGAACTCAATGGAGAGGACTTTACCAATAACATCGGTTATAAAACCGTGTGGCAGTATGTGATTAACAATGGTGATACATCGCAAATAAGTGAGCCGATGCGGGGTTTTGTTGAGCAGGGCAGGTTGCACTATCAAAATATCAGCGAGATCAGTGAACTAGATAATTTAATGCGTTTCTTACAAAGTGGTTATATTCCAGTGAAAAACGGTGGCGACCCAATCCGCAACCCGGCATCGCTGCCAACTGGGCTGAATCTGTATGGTTTCGACCCATCTAGAGTGCCAACCAAAGCCGCCTATGAACAGGGCAAAGAACTGACCGAACAACTGATCGCTGACTACTATAAAAACCATAAAAAATATCCCGACAAGTTGGCATTTTCGTTGTGGTCGATGGAAACCATGCGTCACTACGGCGTGTTGGAATCTCAGGTGTTGTACGCCATGGGCGTTAAACCCAAATGGTCACCCGATGGCCGAGTGATTGGCACTGAGATAATTCAGGCTAGTGAATTAAAGCGCCCCAGAGTTGATGTGGTGCTTTCGGCAACCGGATTATATCGAGATGCTTTTCCTAACGTGATGCAGTGGATGGCCAAGGCGATAGCGCAAGTGGTAGCCCTCAAAGAAGCCAATAATTCGTTGTGGGACAACGGGCAAAAGGTCAAAGCAGCTTTGGTAGAGCAGGGAGTTGAGGCAGTCGAAGCTGAATATTTGTCGACCGTGCGGATATTTTCGAACGAGTCGGGCAATTATGGTTCAGGCATTGGCGATGCGGCCATGGCGTCTGATACGTGGGAAGCAGACAGCAAGTTGGCTGACTTGTATTTGTCTCGCATGGGTTATTTTTATGGTGCAGACAATAAGCGTTGGGGACAAAAAGCGCCTCCGGGCATCGACTTGTATGCGGCACAACTATCGGGCAGTGATATTGCGGTGTTTTCACGTTCATCCAACGTTTACGGCATGTTGTCGTCTGACGACCCATTTCAATACTTCGGTGGATTGGCGCTGGCGATACGCAATATTGACGGTAAATCACCTCAAATGTACATCAGCAATCTGCGTGATGCCAAGCAAGGCAAGGCTGAAAACGCCGCCATATTTTTGGCCAAAGAGCTGCGAACCCGCTCGTTACATCCGCGCTGGATCAAACATATGATGAAAGAAGGTTACAGCGGTGCGGTGAGCATGGCGGGTAATGTAAACAACTTTTTTGGCTGGCAAGTGGTTGACCCGGCTTTGGTTAGAGGCGACCAGTGGCAAAGCCTGTTTGACGTTTACATCAAAGACCAACACGAGCTGGGGCTTGATGAATGGTTTGAACAGGTCGATGCTAAAGCGCAGGCAGCCATCATCGAACGAATGTTAGAAGCTACCCGAAAAGACTATTGGCAGGCAAATGACGCCACAGTGCAAACATTGGTGGAGCGCTATCAACAATTGGTCAACCAGTTTGATTTGGTTGTCGATAACGAAAAACTCAGAGAATTTGTGACCGGCAAAGCCGAGGGTTTTGGTTTGAACCTGACTTTGCCAGCACCACAGACACCCGGGGCGGTTTTACCTATGCCAAATAAGGTAGAGGGGCAACAGCTGGAGAAAATTGAACGAGTGGAGGCGGAAGTAGCGCCAGATCAA
The DNA here is from genome assembly GCA_013216025.1 of Algicola sp. GTDB lineage: Bacteria > Pseudomonadota > Gammaproteobacteria > Enterobacterales > Alteromonadaceae > JABSOG01. The sequence goes on from JABSOG010000324.1 coordinate 2,757, forward strand.
CCGTTGTATTGGGTTTTGCTGGCATGTTTACTGTTGATGGGGTTTGGGGCCTTTAGGCAGCATAGAGATACGCCGATGCCGGTTTGATAAAGTGGGAATTGGATGATATCCATTCACCAGAGCAATCATCAATTGTGGCAGATCTCCCAATCCTTCGGGCACAATTGAGGTGTAAATGACTTAATTGACTGGTTAAAATCTGCTGCGGTTAAAACGCGGCCACTGTGCGCGGCGGCAAAGTGGCTGACCTCAAAGCCAGCATCAGCCAACTTGGCCTTGACGTTTATTAGTGCCTTGCTACCACGGGGGGCGCCAGTGGGTTGATGTGAGGCAAATAAGTCGGCACTGAAAAGTAGCTTGGCATCGGTAAAGTACGTTAGCAGGTTGTGGTTTGAATGGCTGCTGGCAAAATCAAGTACTTGTAATTTGCCTTCTGCAAACGAGCCTTTTTCATCGACAATAACAAAACGGTTGTCGGGCAACTCAACTTCGGCTGCTTCGCGGATGGCGTCTATGTGGGCTTTGACGGTAATGAATGATGCGCCTAGCGCTGCCGCTTCTTTCATGCCGCTGAGGTGGTCGCTATGGTGATGGCTGACGACCAGATATTTTAGCGGTTTATCAACATTGGCTAGCTTTTTCACGGCTTCAAAGCGTTTGCCTAATTGAAAATAACCGCCAGCGGCCGCAAAATACTCACCGGTATCAATAAAAACCGAGAAACCCCAGTTACTGCCTGCCAGATAAATGTTGTCGGCCAGCTTTGTTGCTTCTAATTTAGAAAAATCAATTGATTGACCTTTTACCGCGTAGTCAGTCGGTGGGGTAAACGAATGCGTTGTATCCAGATTAAATTCAACCTTACGTGCGACCGTCAATTCAAGCGGTTTATTGTCGCCGCTCACATAGGTGCGGCTGGCGTAATAGATACCCTTGCTTTGTTTCATGTCAGAAAAGTGGTAGTTAAAGAATTGTCCTTCTAACCAATGGGCTTGCATCATTTTGCCGATGTAGCCGCTGCGTTGATTGATCAGCAGCGTCATTTGTGGGTAACCTTTAGCTTGAAAACTGAGTTTATCGTGTAGCTCACCAAGGTAGTATGCCGTGCCTGCATATTCTGCCTGTTCACGTTGTTTGTGCAGCAATAACACCAGGGCAGTATCAAGATTCAAGTGTTGGCTTCTGTCGGCATTGAAGTAGGTGATCCCCTCATTTTGCTCGACGGTGCGCATTGCATGGTCAATGCTCAATCCTTTGTTACCGTCGAATAACTGATGTTCGATGGTAAAGTGGCTTTTATTGCCCCGCACCCGACGATAATCAATATGTTGGTTGTGCAAGTCTAGGGTGACGCTGGTCTGGTTGAGTTCATTGTCTATATCGTCCGCCATGCTGCTTTGGCCGTAACTGAATGATTGGGTTTTATCGACAACTCTAAGGCTTTTGAGATTTGTCAGCTTATCGCCACCATAAGCCGTGATAACGCGATCGACTAGCTGCTGGCTTTTTTCATCGGCCTTGGCCACGCCCATGGTGAGAAAAATGATGATGAATAAAAACACCAAGCTAAAGTTTGTGATCATCGAGGTGACATTACCCGTTTCGGCGTTTTTAAAGCGTGTTTTCATACCCATTCCTTCATTTATTCCTTCATATATAGTGCGGTGCAGCTTTAAGCTGCACAAATTGACAGCGCGATTTTAGGATATGTGGCCCCAATTGGAAAGGAATCACGGTAAGCGGCGTTTAATCCAAACCCAAAGTGATGGGCGCCCCCTTTGATTTTTCACTATACTCATTTTCACCATCAAGACACCATTTTCGCAGAGCGAGTGGCGTACATGAAACGAGTGCCCGCAGTTTTATGTATCCCACGAGGTGGAGGCATGGATGCCGACACTAAGGCAGGACGCCTGTAGACTGACAAATGCAGGAGCATATTTGTCTAGGGCCATAGATTAGGGATTCGTTCACTATGCTTGTTTAAACCACCACGACCCCAACCTTCTAGGACAGACGATGACAAAAAGACGCAAATACTATTTTATGGACTACACCAAGCTGGTTGCTCAGGCAAAAAAGATCAAAGCTTTTTTGGACAAAAACCGTGATGAGTTTGATGCGTTTCATTACAAAAACCTTGGCAAGTTTCTTAGAAAAAAACTCTATAACGACCCTGTGTCAGTAAAGAAGGACGGTGACAAAGCCACTTACCTGCGTTCAAGCCTTATCAATAACCAAGCTTTGGTGACGAATCGAAAGTGTTTTGTGATCTTGAAAGATCTCGGTTTTATCAAATCCTTTGAATTTGAACTGGTCGCCAAACAAGACAGTTATATTATCCACGTTGAATTTGGCCTTGAGCAACGTCCGTTCGATGAAGTTGTGAGGCAAAGCGAGTATTTTCCTCTGGCAGGCGAAAAACAGCAATTGACCGACGATTTACGGGCGACGATTCAATCTGAATATCTTATCGATTATGCCCAAATAATGTCGCAAGCAGCGGCGACTGGTTATTCAGACATTGCTGCTTATTTAATGGATGTGTTGCCAGATCTTTGGCATAAAAAGTATCAGGCCATGACACCTGACGATACTTTTATCCAGATTATGCCACGTGATTTTACTTTGGCGTTCGACGTGCAATCACACAACCCCTATCAAACAGAAGATGATTTTATCGAAGACCGGGTGGTGGTGTTTTATGGTTTGTCGCAAAAAAGCGAAGTGAAAAGGGATACTACGAGGTTGGCGGGTTATTTAAGGGATGTATACGGCTGGACAGATAAAGATACAGATAAGGGACATTTCATCGGCCATTCGTTGGGCGGTGGGGTAGATGAGAATATTTTTCCACAGAAAAAGCAGGTCAACCGGGGTCTATCGGCAGGGGGTAAGGTTTACCGGGCGATGGAGACGTATTGTGCTGAAAACGAAGGGACTTATTGTTTCTCTCGGCCGGTTTACTGTGACTTTTCGACGCGGCCTTTTGTGTTGGAATATGGGGTGTTGAAACACGATGGCACGCTTTGGGTTGAGGTTTTTGAAAATGTATGAATAAATCTGCTGGGCATCTTTATAAGGCCACGTTGTGGCGAAAGGAAAGTGTTAGTGGGCACACCTTACAACTCAAAAACCTGCAATGCTCCCAGCCGATGTTTGAAGCATTCAATCACGGCCTGACTCTGCTCGTGGGGCATATGGCTTTCCCTTAACGTATCAACGACTAAACTGGCCTTCAAAACCACCTGCGAAATCATTTTGGTCACCAACTTTTCATTCAAACCAAACCCTTTGGCCAGTTCGATAAAATCATAACCAATATACTGGCCGTAGGCGCTGTCGAAGCCTTTGGCCAGTTCACCATCGTTTTCTTCTGTTATCAATAACGGCAGGGCCAGATAACCTGACTGGAATACAGCGGGGTAGGGCACTGTAGAGATATAGTCGTAAATGGGAGCTAGTGTATTTTTGGCTGTTTCGGGGACTAGAATGGCGAAGTTTCGTAGGTGTAAGTCATTGTTGGCAAGTAAGTAGGCGTACACTATGCGCAAGAACAGGTCTTTTTTGAAGGCTAAGCTGCTGTCAACAGTATCGATTAAAAAGCGTCCGGCCTGTTCGTAGCTGACTGCCTGTTCACCGTCGACATTGCCATATTTATCTTTTGCTGCCATCGCGCCGTCCAGCTGTTCTTGATGGTGTTTGTGGCCTTGCACTCTGTCGAATCGTTTAATGATAAAAGCCAGTTCTTCAGCGGCGTCTGGCTCGGTTGTTTTAAACCGCACCAATCCAAATGGCGGTATGTCAAAACCCAGTCGCTTCATTACGGTCATCACTGCGTGTTCGTTTTCGGCAAGGTTGGGGTAAGCTTCTGGCGACGGTTTTAATATATAGGTGCCAAACGTATCGACCACGCAAAACTGATTTTGGTTGATTGCTAACGACAATTTGGGTTGATAGCCAGACATACTCAGGCCTTGTTGTCGTTGGGGTAATTCTACGACAAATTGTTGACGGGTAAACGGCAATTGCATTTGCACTTTTTTGTTGCCCACCAAGGCTTTCAAGCCTTGGGTGCTGTATCCGGGTTGGGGGGCGTTGGCATTTTTTAACGACTCAAGGGTGATTAGGCAATGGGTATTGTTCATGATTCGGCCTGCTTTAAGGTTACTGCACCGAGCAAATCTTGCCCATTGGCCAGTAAAAATCCAAATGAATCTTTTTCGTCGATTTGCTGAAAAGCACCATAACGTTGTCTTAACCAGCCCTCTGGCGCAAGGCTTTCAAAAAATGGGTGCAATGTTTTACTGATGTGCTGTTTTTGAGTTGTCGGCAGGCTTATCGACAGGGGTTTTCCCTGATAATTATCGTCATAAATAAAGCTGAAGTGATCGGCTTGTTCGGTCAATACACCAGCCAGTACATCAAACATGTAAATCGCTACTGTTCGAGCCATGCTTTTAGCCCCAGTTCTTTGAGTACTTGTATTACATTTGAAAATCGAGCGCTGGCCGGGTCGGCAAATAGCCGCTTTAAGGTTGATTGTGATATATCGGTTTGCAGGGCTAAATCTTCAATTGTTATGCCTGTTTGTTGGCGCTTGTCTTTCATTAGCACAGCCAGTTGTGCAAAGTCATCAAGCGGGGTTTGTTCCAGCGGGTTTTGTTGTACTTGAGCCAATTCATCAACCAGCCTTACCATGACTTTGTTGGTCTGTTCGATGTCTTTGCGTAGCGCCAGTAGTTTGGTTTGGTTCATAATTGAATCTATAGTGTGTAGATGCACACACTATAGTTCGTATTTGGTTTTTAATCTATTGGTTGGGTCATATTTGATTGTTTATATTAAAATAATAAGGGTTTAGGTCGTTTATGAATCAAACCAAAGGCGTATAAGGCGAGTACTCAAGCAAAAACTTATCTTGATGTGCCAAATACTCTGGCAGCGAAATACGTAGTACATCGAGGTTTTCCATCAACTTTTGCTGCAAAAACGGTGAGTTAACATCAACCTGATTGAAAATCGTGTGGCAGTGCAGGGTGGCCAGTCGTATTGCGGCTAATCCATGGGCGACCCTTTTGGCCGGTTTGATGGTGCTATTTGGGTTGTTGATTTGTTTGAACAATTCTAAGCATAACTTGGGCAATTGCCATGCCCGGGCAATCTCTAATACTTGTTTTTGATGGGTTTCGGTCAAGTCTTGGCCGAACAGCTTTTCTATTGCAAAAGCATCCTCTACCGGGATGGTTTTTTGTTTGTACAGGCGACAAGCGGTGGTTTGCAGCTCTGTGCTGATGTACAACGGGGCTATCCAAAAACTGGCGTACATTGCCAATTCTTCAACGGCGATTAAATCGTTGAATTGGGCGTAATAGATAAGTGCCTGAATGAAACATTGCTGGCGGCTTTGCACCTGACAATAGCCGGGAAAGCGATATCCGGTCATTATGTCAGCCAATGCACCTTGGGTTAATAGTGGGCCGATTCGGTTGAGGCCCAGCATTGCCAGTGCATGTTTGGTGTCGGTGATCTTGATGTCTTTGCTGGCCGCTTGTGAGGCGGTTTCTTTGAGCAATTGGGTCAGCTGGACTGAGCTGTTGATCAACTGGCTGACTTTATTTAAGTCGGGTTGCTCGAACAAGTGACCCATTAATTCATCGAGGATCCTCGGGGGAATGAACAAGTCACCTTGAGGGATGATGATCCCAGTCATTTCGAATTCTTTTTCGGTGGCATATCGTTGCAGTGGTGTTTCCCACAGTTGTGAATACAAGCGGGGTTCTTCGCAAAGATAACAGGGCTGTGAGTTGGCGATGTGCTTGCTGGCAATGAGCACAAAACGACCTTTGGGGGTGATGGTTTGCGCCGGAAATAAAAATGCCAGATAACCGCCGCCATCCATA
>JABSOG010000325.1 GCA_013216025.1 Algicola sp.
TGGCGGCAATGGCTTGTGCGCCGCCACTTAAATAGACCTCGTCGATGCCACAGCTTAATGCTGCGTAGGCAATCGCTGGGTTGATTTGGCCTTGCTGGTCGGGCGGGGTGCACAAAATGCGTTGTTTGTTTTGGGCGATTCTTGATGGAACGCCCAACATTAATACGGTTGATGGCAGTGGTGCGGTGCCGCCGGGAATGTACAGGCCGATTTTTTCAATTGGACGCTGGCGCAATTCACAAACGATGCCTTTACGGGTTTCAACACGAATGTCATCGCTCTTTTGGGCTTGATGAAACACGTCAATTTGTTGATACGCGCAATCTATCGCGACTTTTACTTTGTCCGGCAAATCTGCCGCCAGTCGTTCAAGATCTGATTTATCCAGCATCAGTTTGTTGAGCTTGACCTTATCGAATTTCGCGGCAAGTTCAATCAATGCCTTGTCGCCCTGATCAATAACCTGGCTAATGATGTTTTGGACGGTGTCATACAACGCTTGATCACTACTGCTTGAAGGCCGTTGCAGCAATTGCTGTTGCTGCTTAGCGTCTAATTGTGACCAGTTGGCCGTATTAATGTTTGTCATTGGCTTATCCCAACATTTTTTCTATCGGCAGTACCAAGATGGCGCTGGCACCGAGGGTTTTTAGCTCTTCCATGGTTTCCCAGAACAAGGTTTCGGTGCTGACAACATGAATGGCAACCAGTTTGTCATTGCCAGCTAATGGCAAAATAGTGGGGTTTTCGGCACCGGGTAACAGTTTGATGATCGAATCCAATTTGTCTTTTGGCGCGTGCAGCATGATGTATTTGCTTTCTTTGGCTTGCATCATGCCCTTGATGCGTGGCAGCAGGGTGTTGATGGTGTCGAGTTTACTTTGCACATCCAGATTTTTCTTTTGGATAAGTACCGCAGTGCTGTTGTAAATTTCTTGAACCTCTTTCAAACCGTTGGCTTCTAAAGTTGCACCGGTTGATACCAAGTCGCAGATGGCATCGGCCAAACCTGCGCGTGGAGCCACTTCAACTGAGCCTTTAAGGTTAACCACTTTGGCGTCAATGCCTTGCTCTTTGAGGTAGCGGTTGAGCAGTAACGGGTAGGTGGTTGCGATGCGTTTGCCAGCAAGTTGTTCGATGCCGGTATATTCTTCTTCTTGGAAGATGGCGATCGACAGGCGACATTTGCCGAAATCAAAGCGTTTGAGAACTTCGTATTCGCTGGGCATTTGATTGGTGGCTTCGCGTTCTAAACGGACTTCGTCCAGCACGTTTTCGCCGACGATGCCAAGGTCACAAACACCGTCCATGACGAGGTTAGGAATGTCGTCATCGCGGACTCGTAGAATGTCGATGTCCATGTTTTCGACATGGGCGATAAGGCGTTGTTCGCGCAGGTTGATTTTTAAACCGCAACTTTTCAGCAGGTTCTGTGATTCTGTACTCAAACGTCCGGATTTTTGCATGGCTATTCGTAAACGTGTGTTATCTATCATTGTTTTTAACTCCAAAAAACTAAAAAACCCCGAAGGCGGTGACCTTCGGGGTTTGCATTTTGCAGTTAACACCTGAAGGACATTAATGGCCCCCAGGAAATAAACCTACAGGCTATCTCATGTGATGATGATGTAAATGAAAAGCTGTAGTGTTTGTTAACATTGTCTAATTACCTGTTTATTTACTTGCCCTTTATTAGGGCGGGTGTACAATTCTGGCCAATGCGACTGATATTATCAATAGTGCGCAGTGCTTATTTAAGTTAAAACGAATCGTGGCACATTGCAACGCTTTTTTTTATTCTGTTTTTAAACGTTTTTAATTTTTTAGTTCTTAAGGAAAGCCCCAATGGCACGAGAGTACACTTCATTCAAAGAATTCTGGCCTTTTTATCTGAGCCAGCACAGTAAACCTTTAACCCGTAAATTGCATCTGACGGGTGTACTGCTGTTGTTTCCAATGCTCTATCTCGCTTTGTTTTACTCACCCTATCTATTTTTGGCAATGCCTTTGGTTGGTTATGGTTTTTCTTGGGTGGGCCACTTTGGTATCGAAAAGAACAGACCCGCTACTTTTACCTACCCTTTATGGTCGTTTCGTGGCGATTTTAAAATGTGTTATTTGATGCTGACTGGCAAAATGGATGACGAACTTAGTCGTTTATAAAGGGCTGTCAGGAGATATTTGATCATGATCAATGCTTTAATAGACTTTTTTAGACACTTGTTTGGCGGTAAAAAGGCCATCGACAATACACCTATTAGCTCGGGTGCATTGGCGTATTTAAATGAACAGGTGGATTTTTATCGAAGCTTGAACGATGAAGATAAGCAGTTGTTTGTCCAGCGGGTGGGGTTGTTTGTTAATACCACCGAAATTTGTGGGCGAGGCATTGAAGTCACCGACAATGATCGGGTTTTGGTGGCGGCCAGTGCCATTATTCCGGTGTGGTCGTTTGCTGATTGGCATTATTTTAATTTACAAACGGTGATTTTGTTGCCCGGAGCCTTTAATGAAGATTATGAACATGGCAAGCAAGATTCGTTGATCACCGGCATGGTCGGCACCGGGTTTATGAAGGGCAAAATGCTGCTCAGTCAACCGGCGCTGCATTATGGTTTTGCTAACGAAAAAGACAAGAAAAACGTGGGTATTCATGAGTTTGCCCATTTGATTGATATGGCTGATGGCGATTGTGACGGTTTTCCTGAGCGGATGTCAAAGTACGCGTATTTTCAGCCTTGGATCAAGTTTGTCGAAAAGAAGATATCTGATATCCATCAAAAAAACAGCAATATCAATCCTTATGGTGGGACCAACGAGCAGGAGTTTTTTGCCGTCACCACAGAGTATTTTTTTGAACGCCCCCAGTTACTCAAGAAAAAACATCCTCAACTGTACGATGAATTAATGGCTTTTTATCAACAGGATATGGCGTCTATTAACAACGATGTGAAGCCGAGAAAACAACAGCCCTGTCCTTGTGGCAGTGGTAAAAAGTATAAGCGGTGTTGTTTGCCCAAAAGCTGATATCGTAACGCACAACAAAGCACCGCAAGCTCCGAAGTCTAGACCTAAATCAAAATGTATTACCCACAAGTTGATAAAATTTGCCTGCTGTTAAAAGTAACTGTCTATTTAAATCTGCTATAACGGGTAATGCCTGATGTCATCAAGTTTTCAACATCCCCAGCACAACATAAAGAGGTACGATAATTTGCCATAATGACCGTGATTTTGGGGCGTTATCGGTATGCTAGTCGGTGTGTTTATCGTTGGACAGCTGGTGTGAGGTAGACTTAATTTGGGATCGTCATGGCTCAGTTTTGGCCGTTTTCGACCTTTGCACACCAACGCGGTGATCTTCGCTTTTGGATGTCTACTACTGGCACAGTGCTCTATATTGCTTCGATGTGGGTTATCGGTTTGATTCAACGTTTGATGTGGCGTGCAACTAACTCTGACGGTACTTTGACTTATTCGTTTGTTGAATCGCTGTCAACGTCATTTGCGGGTTATGTTGTTCGTTTTACCAGTGCCATCAGTGCCGGTGTTTACTTAACGGTATTCACTGCCTAACAAAACACGCAGAATGGAGTCGCCAGCTTATGACAAAAATGGGAATAATTAGTTGTATGAAACTTAGGAGGGGCATTACCAAACAATCCTTGTCTGGATGAGGTCAGTCGTTGAATATTAACAATAGGGGAAGCATTTTTGTCTTTCTGTGTAGAAATCGTCCAGCATCATTGCCAGTTTTTGTTGAGGGGTCTTCTCTGCTGACGATAAACTGCGATCTTTTGTTGTTGGTTTTATTTGTTGTTTTGAGGTTGTGACAGTTTTCTTAACCACAGTTGGTGACGTACGCTCGGCTGAGTACGCGTGTAGGGACCCTGCTAAAAGGCAAATGGCACTAAGACATTTTAAATACATAATAACAATCCTGTAAGTGTTGAGGATCTGATTGCCAAATACTTTCAAGCTAGCAATAAGGGTAATCCGGACAATATTGTTCGTCTGTGCTGTTTGGCGCTGTCTCTTTACTCAATAGCAGCAGACGCAATAAAATTTCTTCTTGTTCTTTAGCTTTTTTCTCTGCATTTTGTTGTTTTTCGGCCTCTTGTGTAGGAACCGCTTGTACTGATACAGACGCAAATACAGAAGCTGCTGACACAACCAAGATACAAAGTTTTTTGTTGATGTTCATCATCTTTTTAAATTCCTCAAAATTCAAGCTCACAATAATAAAACTAAACGACCCTAATCAACTCCCTTTGTTATATTATCCATTTGTTAGTAATGTGTAACAACTCTGTTGCTGACTAAAAACATCATACATTTTTGATAATATTAATTCTATCTGTTTCTCAGGTCAATAACACATATGATTGTATACATTCGCTTACGTATGGTTACGGATATCTTATATCGCTGATTTTAAAAGAAATAAGTAAATGAAAGGTGTTTTGTTATTTTTAATAACGGAGAGTGATATTGGTCGAATAATAGAAGGTTTATTGTTAACTTCTGTATTCTCTGGTGTTGTTGAGGGGGCGGGGCGAAAGCCAAACAAGAACTAATTGTAACATTTTAATTTAACATTATTAGCAATTAGAAGGGTAAGTTCCTCAATTGGATACCAAATCGCCTCTGAAGATCACCATCTTACTGTATTTCTTAATATTGTAATACAGGTGGGTGTTGCTGGCACTGATCGCGCCGTAAATTTGTGTTGGTAATTCAACTACAGCTTTGCTTTGTAAATCGATTCTGTAAGTTTGATATGATTTGCTGACAAATAGGAATTTACTGTTTACTGTGAGCAAAGAGGGAGAAAGGGTTGAAAGTGAATCGTTGAGTGTCTCTATACCATTGAGCTTAAATAGTTTAATACCGCCATTGGCCCCCGCAAAAATAATGCCTTTGTTGTGATAAACGCCGAATTTCGCTTTCTTGATTGTTATGCCTGTTTCTGTAAAGTTTTCAAGATTGTATTCAACCAGATTTCTAACCCATACTTTACCTTCGGTGCTGTCACTCTGTTGTAAATTGGTCAATAACAACCGTTCGCTGTTTTGTGAAAAAGCAGGGAAGGTCATCAGCTCAAACGATTTAGCCTCGACTAATTCATCAGCTGAGTAGTGGTAAATCACTGTTTTGTCGACGAAGTTAATCGCCAGCCATTTTTGATCTGTGGAAACAGTGTAATAAACAATGGTCTTGTTCTTGTTGAAATTGGTTAACTGCAATCGTCGGTTGTTGTGAAAAGCATAAATTTGACTAATACCAGTTTCATCGGAAACAAAATAGACAACTTTGTCAACTTGTTGTGGCACACGTAATCTGAACTGTGATGAAATTACTTCTGTGCTGGTATCGTCTTCCAAGTTTAAAGCAAACATAGTGTCTTGGAATACGCTGCCTGACATGATGGCAATTTTGTTGCTGTCGGCACTAACTGTAGGGTGGCTTATGGGTTTTAACGGATTTTTGTATATGGTGATAATATTTTTCGGTTCATCTAAGGCAAAGGACTTAAGCTGGTTATCCAGATCTTTAAAAATAACGTGATTGTTATATATATCAATACTTAGCAAGGTGACACCGACCTTTTGGATTAACCTAGGTTTGTTGTTGCTATCAAACCGGTTGATATTGGTTGTTGTCCAATCTGTGCTTTCCAGAGAAAACAATGATTTTAACTTCTGGTTATAGACTAAGTAATAATGTCCGGGGCCGCGTTTTTTAGTTGGTTCTGTTGCTTCGTTGTAGGTCAGAACGTTGGATGTTTTTCCATTTGTGATATTTAGGTGTTTGATTTCGTAGGGTTCACGGTCATATTTTGAATCGGTGAAAAATAAAGTCTCTTCGGTTTCCCACGCAATACTGCTTATATAGGAATAGGTGCTGCAATCGGTTAGCTTTTTACTTGGACCCACTTTATTGTAGTTTTCGTCAAGAGTAAGGCTTCTAATTTCACAAATGCCCCCTTCTAAACGCTGAAAGGCTAGCTGCCTGCCAGATGGACTCCAAGCTGCTACCTGATCTTTATGATTTTCGGTGAGTATCTGATAACTTAAATGGGTATCGACTTTAAGATAAATACTGGACAAATTATCTTTTAGATGGTGAAACGCTAGCGCCTTGCCATCAGGAGAAAGGGCGGGGCCCAATGAAACCCCCGATATGGCGGTAGCCTGAATGATATTGTCTACAGTAAAATGAGGTTTTTCATTAAATTTCTGGTAGGCATACATTGAAATTGCAACAACTGAGGCCCAAATGGCGGCTGTTTGAATCGTTTTGGTTATTCTACTTTTAAGGGCATTGCCTCTCTTGAGTTTTTCCTGATCTTGGGTGACTAGTACACCTTGATAGTTGATTTTGTAATCTGTGCCAGCGGCGATGAAACCGTTTTCTTTAACACCTATCTGTTTGAATTTCTTACGTAATGTTGACAACACTTTTTGCAGGACTTTTTTGTCACTCCAATGTGCCCAGTTATCATCCAAAATGGTTTCAGACTTAATCAGCCCGTCTTTATTTTGTTCGAGTATATATTTGAGGATCTTAGTTTCTTTAGGCTCCAATGAGGTGGATTCGCCCTGATACTCAATACACTGATTCTCAATATCGAAATAGAATTTTATGTGATCATTTATTAAATAATAATCTGTCATTAATTTATTAACTCATTATTTTCGCTAATAATGTCGCTTTTGACATCAAACGCTACAATGTCCTGCGAAATTTCTCCTTTACTAGAAAGGGTTCCTGAATATACTGCCGAGTAATTTAACTAAAGCAACGGGCTTATTTTACCTGCTAAATCAGATTATAATCAATATCATATAATTAACTAGTTGTTGTCTGTAACAATATGCCTCAAGGCGTAAAATACAGAACATTATTTGAATACGGTTATCCTTTATTCGCCCATTTTAATACATAAACAGAGCATCAACTAGTGAGTTTAAGAAATATGGGAAATGGTGCGCCCGAGTGAACTCGAATCACCGACCTCCGCCATGTCAAGGCGGCGCTCTAACCAGACTGAGCTACGGGCGCAATATATGTGAAGGATGCGTCAAAAGACGAGGCCATACTAGGCTGCTATAAAATTCAATGCAAGTGTTTTTCGCATCAACAATGCTTGTTCCCGGTTGTTTGGGGTATTTTTAATCATACGGTGTTTTTTACCTTTGTAATTGTAAGCCTTTGTGTGTTTTAAGGCTTGCCTCTTTGCCCGTTTTCTTATTAAATGCCCGTCAATGTTAATTTGAATCAAAAGTATAAAAAAGTTTATGTTTACGGGTATTGTACAGGCCAAGGGCACCGTGGTGTCCATTGAAAAACAGCAGGATATGGCAAAACTGGTGGTTTCGATACCGGTTGCTTATTTGGAGCATCTCAATATTGGTGCGAGTATCGCCATTAATGGAGTGTGCCTGACGGTCACCCAATTTGAAGCAGCAAGTAAAGATGTGGTCGGGCAGGTCGTTTTTGATGTCATTGATGAAACATTACGGTTGACTAATCTTAGTGAGCTTAAACAACGGAATTTGGTGAACTTTGAACGGTCATTGACCTTTGGCACCGAAATTGGCGGACATATTGTTTCGGGGCATATTCAAACTTGTGCCAAGATCAGTAAAATTAATAAAACCATGGATAATTGCAATATAAGGTTGGTGGTTGATCCACAGTGGATGAAATTCATTTTGTACAAGGGGTTCATTACTATAGATGGCATCAGTTTGACGGTCGGTGAGGTGTTTGAGGATGGTTTTATGCTGCACCTTATTCCTGAGACGTTGGCGATAACCAATCTTGGTCAACGCAAGGTTAACGACATACTGAACATTGAAGTGGATCAACAGACTTATTCAATTGTCAAAACTGTGGAACGGGTATTGGCGCAAAAAACGTCAAAATTTACTTAACTCGCTAAGCGGGCTTTTAACGCACTATACCCGAACCATCAATTGAATAAATCTGCTTAGGCAGCTTTATTCGCGTTTTTTAAAAAATCTGTTCGTCGTCACTGTCTATCGACAGTTGGACTTTTTTATACATCTCATCAATATGCATGTTCATGTGTATAGGATTGCAGCAAGCTGTGCAATCCTCGTAATAGTCTTGGTCTCCTTGGGTGGTGTCCAAATCAACGTGCACGTGATGCCCACAGTGGGGGCAGGTAATGGTTTTGCTCTGTAACTGATTCATAAATGATGCCTATCTATCGTCCTGAAATTCAAGTCCATCGGCAATTGCTCCATGCATTGCCCTAATAAGCACTTCCATGTGCAAATGTGATGTTTCAGGAACCTCTACGTTTAAGCAAGTGAAACTTCGCCTCCATTTCAACTTGTTGAAATGGAGGCACTTCCATGTGCCACTATGCAATATTCGCCCCAACAAACTCCGACCGCCGTCTACCGTGATAGTTTGACCGGTGATGTAGGGTGCATTGGCCAGAAATACCACCGTAGCGGCGATATCCTGTGCTGTACCAAGCCGTTTGAGCGCGATTTGATTCATAATCGACGCCTTGTGTCCTTGTGTCAACGGCTGCTCTGGCCATAAGATCGCACCGGGTGAAATACCATTGGCTCTGATTAAAGG
>JABSOG010000326.1 GCA_013216025.1 Algicola sp.
AGACTCGAACCGATACCCGCAAGCTTTATCGTGCAGGGGGTTATTCAACTCATTCGAAGCGTCTCAAAACCATTACCACCGAAGTTGATGAAACCATAGTCAGCCATTACACCCTAGGCTATCAACTCCCCCCCTATCGCAAGAGCCTGCTCAATTCACTGACCCAATGTTTTGGTGTGGGCACAAGCAACTGCCTACCCGCCACACAAATGACCGTCACAGATTTCCCCGCGTCTGCACATAAAGAAGGCAGGAGAACCTTGGCCCACACCTTTGTGTCACACAACGGCCACCAATTTGATGCTGACCTGTCGACTAGCCAAGATTTTGATGGTGATGGCCGAAATGACGTGCGACTGGACAATAGCAAAATTTACCTGAGTAGCTTAGCAACCCAAACAATCCCACACGCAACAATCAGCGGACTTTACAACAACGCAATAGTCCGCGTTAATGGCGAGCAACTCATGCATCACGCTCGGGTTATCAACCAACAAATGGACTTTAACCTCGACGGCAAAGCCGATATGGTTGGCTTTAACGACGAGAGTCAAAGAGACGGTGCAGTGCTTTTTGCCTGGTACAACGGCAGCGAAATGAAAACCACCACGCAAACTGATATCTCATTTAATTGTGCCGGTTCATTCACCAGAACCGTCTGGACCGACCCTACTAATGGTTTATCGGGCACTGAGATTGCCCAGCGTGACTGCTCGGTGTATGTGCTAGACATTAACCGTGATGGCAAAATGGATCTGTTGGTCGGTAACCTAGACGATAATAAACCCCAGGAGAGTAAATACGACGTATACCTTAACACGCACGATGGCAGCAACGCCGCGAGGGGTACGCCCAGCTTTTTAAAGATCGACGGGGCCACATTTACATCAGAAGGTTTTGTTGAAAACGGTGTTGGTGACAACGGTTTTGACGACGCGATGCAGATAATTGACATTGACGGTGATGGGTATGACAACCTTGTTGGTTTTTATCGGCATACGCCAAGACAAGACAGTACCAATACTGGCGAGGCGCATACTCAATACGCCTTTGAGCCTGTGTTTACGGATGATAGTAATGTTGACTTAGCTACCCCAAGCAGCTTGCACAACAACTTAACTTTTACTGCCATATCGGGCTTTAGAACACTAAAAGACAAAAATATAGTGGCCAGTCAATACCCGGATATCAACCAAGATGGACTGCCCGATTACCTGTATTTAGAAAATCTATCGTATGGTGATGCCAGCTCCTCACGATGGCGCTTACAATTGAACAACGGTATTGGTTATGAGGCCGTCATTCTATTGGATAACGTTGTCTCTATCGACAGCGAAGGTGTGGTGACTTTTGAAAATGCGTCAGGTGTAGAAATGGGCCTACTCCCCTACACACAGGTTATTGATTATGACAGGGATGGGATCACTGACTTGGTGGTGCCCGAAGCAGTTGAAAGCCCAGGTATTTGTGTCGGTGGAAAGGTTTGCCCACGGAGCAACATAAAACATGCCGAGCCAGACGTCGACCTGTTTGGTTGGATGTGGTTTAAAGGGCAAGCCGATGGCACCTTTGAAAAGCAAGGCTCACTGAATCTTTTTGCACCGCTCAACGATCTTAACTTCATGGATTATGATGGTGACGGTTATTTAGACGCTGTCACGCGTGAAGGTCGCAACCTCGGCCACTACAAATTGCCCGGTTATGATGCCGATGGCGGCAATCTGGAAGACCCAGGTGTTTACTACTACCCCAGCGAATATGCCGAAATAGATTTGGTGATACAAATAGAAAATGGTTTGGGGCACCAAACCCAATTTTGCTATGACACCTTGAGTGACCCGGCTGAGGATGCCGATGGCAGAACCTTATACAGCAATGACTTTCCCAATAGCGTATTTCCCTATGTCAACTTCACTACAACCGACACCGTAGTAAAATCCATGCGTGTCAGCAATGGCTTGGGCAGCGGCACCGCTGGCACCACGGCCAGTTGTTTTGACCGTGGCAGTACGATAAGTGATAACAACGCCTTTAACACCACCCGCTTTTTCTATACAGCTGCCCGCTTTCACAAACAGGGCCGGGGCTTTCAGGGGTATGGCGTTATTGAAGAAGTCAACGAGCGTGCAGGCATTACCACTAAAACGCAGTATAGCCAAACCTTCCCGTACTCTGGCATGGTCGAAAAACAATGGACAGCGGTGACCGGACACAATCCAGCGACCCATTACCTTAGCATGAGTGAAAATAGCGGTTTCAACGATGCCCAAAGCGGTGTCACTGCCATCACGGACCAGCCGTTAATTGTGCCCTATGCCAAATACAGCCACAGCATCAGCCGTGAACTGGGTGACGCCACCACAGCTGGCACCGTTAAATCCACTAGCCATACCCGTAAAACAGTGAATAACATTGGTTTGCCTACTGAAACCATTGCCCTCATTTGTGATGGCACCATTACTGGTGCCCTGACAGACAGCGCCAGTTGTCCAACAACCAGCCCATGGCAAAGACAAACCACCACAGAGACCTTGTACGACACCGAAGGTGTGGTGAACAAACCCCAAGACATAACAACCACCGCCAGTGTCACTTGGGCACAAACGTTAGGGGCGAGTAAAATCGACCTGAAAGTGAATAAAGTCATTGTGTACAACGATGATTGGACGGTGAAGACCATCACCACCACAGATGAAACCACGCCCAGTGGCGATTATGAGAGTGCACCAGGGATACTCCAAACGTTTACCTACTACGCCAATGATGCCACGACCGATGCCAAAGGCCAGCTTGAAACCGTCACCACATCGAGCGCTAACGCGCCTACGGGCCAAGACATTCAAGGCATTCGAAGCGGCAAAAACCACTACAGCGCTGATGGTTACTTTGTTAAGAGCACTCGCAACAACCTGTGGGATGCAACAGCAGATAAATCACAAACCACCTACAAAGCGGCCACCGGCCAAGTGGACAGTCAAACAGACGTTTATGGCAATACCGTCATCAGCGACTACGATAACTTTCACCGCCTTAAAAAAGTTACAGCACCGGGCACGCCTGATGCAGTGACAGCCACAAACCGTTGTGACACGGTGTCATCCGATCCCTGTAAAACCACCTACGGTCTGGTTGAAGTCTATCGCACAGTTATTCAGCAAGCAGGTAGCCCATCGGTGTACAAATACATGGATAACATGGGCCGACTGCTGCGCACCAAAAGCTTTGACTTTGATGGCATAGCGATTGAAAGCACCACAGAGTATGACGCCGAAGGCTTGGTTATTGGCCAGTACAGCCCAGCAGGCCAAGTGACCTTTGAAGGGTTTGATGCACTCAAACGCCCGACCCTCAAAAAAGTCGATTACGCCCCACAAAAGTACCATGTAGGTTATGAGTACAACGGCCTGACCACCAAAATGACCATCACCCCCAAAGGCGGTGAGAGCACCACGTCTGCTCGTATCATCAGCCGCACCACCAACAGTGAAGGCAAACTGGTCACCAGTGAAGACGAAGCCAGCAACTTAACCCAATACCGCTACAATGCTGCAGGTTTACCGACCGTTATTGAAGGACCGTCAGAATCCGCAGGTGCAGCAGGTATACGCACCACCGCGATGTACAATGCGTTGGGCCACAAAACCAGCATCTTCGACCCTAACCAAGGCGCGACAGTATTCAAATACAACGCGCTGGGCGAATTGCGCAGCCAAACCGATGCCCGGTCAATCACCACAGTGTTTAACTACGACCCACTCGGTCGAACCATTGAACGCAAGGCAGGTGCAGATAGTTCGAGCAAGTGGTTGTTTGATACCCTAAAACTGGGCGCATTAACCAATGAGTTCATAGAAGACGGCAGCTTCAGTAAAAGCTATCAATATGACAACTTGGGCCGAATGACCCAAACCACCACCAACATTAACGATAACATTGGCAACCACAGCTTCCAGCAGGACTTTGTTTTTGACAGCAAATTCGGCAGGTTAACGGGTATGCGCCAACCTGATGGCACGGCCACCTATTTCAAATACAAAGACACCGGTTTTCCTGAGTTTGAATATGACAGTACAGATGCCAATGCAACGGCAATTCGCAGCATCGAAGGCATGGACCACAATGGTTTGCTGACCAAGGTAGGCTACCGAAACGACCTCGAAACCACCACAAGCAGAACCACCTCAGGTGCCATCACGGCCATTTGTACCACATTAGTCAATCGACAGTGTGGCGAAAGTGTCTTCAATCAGGTGCAGTACATCACCTACGAGCAATATGACAGCTTTGGCAACATTCGTTTGCGCCAAAATCATACCCAAGACATTCACGAGATTTTTGAGTATGACAACCGCGACCGCATCACCAGCGCCGAGAAAAAAGGCATTGTGGGCGGTTACAGCTACAGGCATGAAACCGGCAGTACAAACCAATCGGCCACGTTAGAACTAACGACCCACTATGGATACAACAACGCCGGTAACATGAATTACAAAAGTGATTTCTCGCTCTATGATCAAACCGCGTATACTTATGGCACCAGCAGCGATTCAGCAGGCCCAAATGCCGTTAAGTCAGTGAAACTGGCCAGCTACGGCCTATTTTCCGAAATAGACTTTGACCTGACCGGTTACACCATGGAGTACAACTATGATTTGAGTGGCAACGTGCTGAACAACATGCTGACCGCCCCCAACGGTACGTCTACGCCCTTTCGTCAACTACGCTACAACGCCGATAACAAACCGGTTAGCATCACCAATTATAAAGGCCAAGTCACCGAGTTTGATTATGGCAGTGGCGGTATGCGCTACCGCCAAGTCAAAGACAAAGACAACGACGGCCTAGACAAAATTTACACCTATTACGTGGGCGGCGGCAGTTACGAAAAAACCTTTGATGCCGGGTTGAACCAAACCCAAACCAGCGCATACATAGGCGATTACGCGGTGATGAATCGCTGTAGCGGTAATGGCAGTACAACCGAAAACAATGGCCTTAAATACCTCCACAAAGACCGATTGGGTTCAGTAGACAGCATCACCAACGCCGATGTACGAGCCACTTGGTACATCTTGCCCGCGATGGCTTTAGAGCAACGCAGCTATGGTGCCTTCGGCAAGGCCAGAACGTCAACCGGTGGCGTTTCAACGGGCGGCGACATCAGTTCGAGTATCACCTCAAGAGGTTACACCGGGCACGAACATTTAGACCAGTCAGGGTTAATCCACATGAATGGTCGGGCATATGACCCAAGCCTTGGTCGGTTCCTCAGTGTTGACCCCATTGTTTCCATGCCAGATAATGGGCAGTCGCTCAACCCATATTCTTATGTGATGAATAATCCGCTCAAGTACACAGACCCTAGTGGATATTCAATTCATGGAGGGTGTGGACCAAATGTCCCACCTTCGGCCTGTCTAAATGCCAGTGGTGGCACAACGCCAACCGCAGGTGAAGGGAGTGAAAGTGGCTTAGGGAATGGTGCCAAACCAGCAACGGCTAAATCAGGTGCAAATGACGTTGCATCTACTAATAGTCAAACTGCATCGATTGAATACTTCGATTTCACTTCGGGTTCTGGCGCATATGAACCTCTACCAAGGTTAGCTGATGGCAATATATTCGGAAGTTCTGGTGGCAATTCCTATCCAGAAGAAAACAGAATGTCTGATTATGCTAATGCAATGGCAAATTCACCAGAAGGTCTATCCCTGAGTGACCTTGCGTTAGATGTGCTCGTCGCAATGGCACCATTTGGCGAGGCCGCAAGTATGGCTATACAAGGTGATATAGCTGGTGCCGTGCGATCAGCAGCGACTGAGGGCGTCATGATGGCTGCTGGTGTTGTTAGTGGCGGCTTGGCGTATGGTATTTATAAATCAACTAAAATGAAACGTGTTGCAGAGTTGGCGGCTAAGGCTAGTGAACGGATAAGGGGTAAAGCCACTCGCGTTAAAGCTATATACAAATCTGAGAAAAATGGTGCTGGAGGTGATGTTTTCACCACAGACATGTCAACAGTTGGCAGTGATTTCGAGGGAATCGTGAGCTCAGCTGTCATGCAATATAAAAAAGTAGATATATTGACAGGCACACATGGTTCTAGAACTGGTAAGATGACTCCAGATATAGGATTCTATTTGGAAGATATAGAGAGATATAGTGGATATCCTGGTGTTACAATTCACAACATGCCTGATTTGAGTTCATCGCAATTGTCCAAAATAGTCAATGAAAGCGATGGTGTAGTGATTGGTGGCTTTTGTCATAGCAGCTTTTGTTTGTAATTCTAAGGAAATAGCATGACCTATTTTAAAGATTTAACTAAATATTCTTACAACCATGATAAGGAAATAGATAACACAATAAATATTGGTTGGCTGAATGAAGACCACTTTTTTGATACTGAGGAGCCTTCTGATGAGGTTCTGGCAAATTTGTGGGACTTTTGCAAGATATCGGTAATACAAACGAGAGGGCTACATGAATGTGAATTCTGTACTTCGGGTGATTTTGCCCAAGAAGAGCGTGAGGGTCTAAAGCTGGCCCTTGGCAGTTCTGAAATACGCGTTTTTACAAGTTATGGTACTAGTTTTGCTGCGCCAACACTGATATACCATTATGTAAAAAAGCATCATTATAAACTACCAGTGGAATTTGTTACGGCGCTAATAAATGGCCCTAAACCGCCAGACACCGTGTACTTCAAGTTATTGAAGGAAGAGGGATTGAATTGGACTAATACTCATTTTTTTGAAGAGCATGCCGAGACGTATTCTGTAAAAGGTATATTCAAACGAAAATAAAGTATCAATAAATCGGGTGTCCCGTGCTAACCGTCGGATAGCTCGAGTTATCTCAGTTGATGGTTATTTAATCAAGTAACCGCCAAATTTGGAATAAACCGGGTCAGAGTCTGAGGTATCCCCACAATATGCCCTTTAAAATCAATCGGTTAATTCGTTTAGAAGCATGACATACGACCAAGACTATGGCCGGAGGGCTATTTCGTTTCAAATTTTGTACAAAACCAGTGGCAGGAATCGTTGGTGCCTGTTTGGTTTATAAGCAAAACTTTATAGTTTAAGTTGTTAATTAAAGTGAACTTTCATGGTGTTCGATGATCTGATCAATCGCCAAACCTCACAAACCAAGGTGAACACCATGAAAGTAGAGAACATTGTAAATCAATTTACTGTCAATACCATGCCATCAATCCACAAAGGAAGACAAAAATCTTTCGCCGCAGCAGTGTGTAGTACTTTAGTCAGGAATGAATTGACAGTAACCGCTGTCGGACGAGGTATTGACGGCGATGCCGAGCCAAAAGCCAAGATAAAGCGTTTTGACCGGCTTTGCTCAAATCCAAATCTTGCCAGAGAAAAAAACAGCATATACGCTACTATTTGCACGCAATGGATACCAGCTAATGCGAGACCGGTCATCCTAGTTGACTGGTCTGACTTAGATGACCATAAAAACGCTTTTTTAATCAGTGCAACACAGTCCTACGATGGTAGGCCAATCACACTCTATCAAGAAGTACATTCGATTGAGACAAAAGAAACTCGTCAATCCCACAACAATTTTTTAACCCAACTCAAAGGTTTCAACGCCAGCAAAAGCTATAAAATCAATAGAATAGAAATACTCATGCTGATTGCAGCAGTAGCGGCATTGATATTGATAATAATAGGCACTGCCGTTGAACAGGCGGGTATGCATCTTCGATATCAAGCCAATACGGAAAAAAAACGTCGAGTACTTTCGCTTCATTTCCTGGGATGTGAGGTCATAAAAGATGCTGGTATGAACGTGACATTTGCGGCGCTGGGACAGGCTGTCATTCATATGAGAAAGATCATCTCAATGATCGACAGATCTCTATGGGCCGGTAAAGGCAATCCGGATGAGAAGTGCCAGCCATCTCTCCCGGAGTATCAAAACAATATGTTCCATTAATGTTTAGGGGATCCCTCAGACTCTGATTGGGGGAGAATAGGAAAAGCGAATCCAAGTATGGATTAGAAATCAATTACGGTCAGTTTACCAAAAACATAACTTACATTAAAACCCCCTGTTGGGATTCGAATGACATGCTCATAAATTCCACGGTTTAGTTTAGATAAATCATATTTCACCCTAATCGTGGCTCTTTCCCCTAACGCCAAACGGCCGCTGGCAGACCCTGAAAGGTTTACCCAACCATTGGGCAAACCCTGGCTGGCGTCCTCCCAGTGATCGACACTGTAATAGAGTTAAATTTAGACACGATGTGCCAAATACAGCTTACGCGTGGGGCATAGATATTGAAGAACGCAGTGGTGGCATAAGATATCGCTTAGCTCAAAAATCAACGAATAACCATCGCTGGCCACAAGCACACAAGTTTTTTGTTGAACACAAAGATATTTTTGGTATGACACTAAAAGTAGAAACAGCAGACATGTTTGGTTTTACCTGGAACAATGAACGCGTGTTCTTCGATGGTGACAGAAATGGCGAAATAATTGGCGCAGAAGCTAATTCAAGACACTCACCTTGGGTTGTTCGTATGAGCTTGGGCGGAAACTTCTAAGAGCCTGACACAAGACGAAAACGGTCGAGTGTACGTCACCAAC
>JABSOG010000327.1 GCA_013216025.1 Algicola sp.
ACAGTGCAATGTCAGGCGGCATGAACGAAGCCTTCTCTGATATGGCTGGTGAAGCTGCTGAGTACTACATGAATGGTACTAACGATTGGATGGTTGGTGAGCAAATCTTTAAAGGCAACGGCGCATTGCGTTACATGGACGATCCAACACAAGATGGTCGTTCAATTGGTCACGCCAGCGACTACTCTAGCTCAATGGACGTTCACCTCAGCTCAGGTGTATTCAACAAAGCATTCTACCTGTTGGCAACAACTTCTGGCTGGAATACTCAAAAAGCCTTCGCCACAATGGCTTTGGCTAACCAAACTTACTGGACTGCCAACAGCACATTCAACGCCGGTGCAGACGGTGTTTGTCAAGCGGCTGACGACAAAGGATACGATTTGGCTGACGTAGCAGCTGCATTTACAGCAGTTGGTGTTACTACTACCCAGTGTGGTGGTGGCGGTACTGGCGGCGGCAGCGAATTGGCAAATGGTGTATCTCAGTCAGTTTCTGGTGCAACAGGCAGCGAAACCCGCTTCACTTACGCAACGCCTTCTAACGTTGATTCGGCTTCTTTTGCCATCTCTGGTGGTTCAGGTGATGGGGACCTTTACGTCAAGTTTGGTTCGGCTCCAACAACTTCAAGCTATGACTGTCGTCCATATGTCGGTGGTAATACCGAAACTTGTGATTTCTCAAGTGCAGAAGCAGGTACCTACCATGTGATGGTTCGTGGTTACAGCGCGTATAGCACAACTATCGTTGGCAGCCATACTACCGGTGGTGGTTCAGGTGGCGGCGCAAGCGGCTCAGTTCCTAACATCAGCGTTGGCGCAAATTCATGGAACCGCAATACAGTAGCCGTTCCATCTGGTGCAAGCAATCTGGTTATGAGCATCAGTGGCGGTACTGGCGATGCTGATTTGTATACCCGCTTTGGTTCAGCACCAACAACTTCAAGCTATGACTGTCGTCCTTACGTAAGCGGCAACAGTGAAACTTGTACAGTTGCAAACCCTAACGCTGGCACATACCACATGAGCCTTCGTGGTTACTCAGCAGCAACAGGTGTTACGTTGAGCTGGTCATACGAGTAAGAATTACTTGTATCCATAGCTAATTAACACAACAAGAATAGAAGGGGGGCGGGGTAAATTCCGCCCCTTTTTTTTATTCCACAAAAACAAAAACAAGACCAATAACAAGAGAAAATCTGATGAAAAAAATACTGAGTAGTTCACTGCTGTGCCTGACATTTGCCACGCAAGCAGCTGATACCACCACACCATTAGCCCTTAATAAAAACCTCGGCGAAGAACAACAATATTGGATCACCATAGGACAAGATGCGGTCAATGACCTGAGCCAAGTGGGTGCCAAAGAGTTTTTGATGCCCTTGGCTGTAGCACCACAAAACAGCCAAGCGGTTTCTATCGCGCAAATTTCTGAAAGTCAGCTAAGCGGCCTTAGCCGGTTGATGCACGACAACCACAATCGTTGTGGCGGTTATATTGTTCACGACACCCTGCAATCAGCGTTGACAGCGCAGCAACAAGGTCTGGTCACTTCAAACTTTGTGCAAAGTGCGTTTAATGAGCAGACAGCGGTAAATGCCTTACTGCCCAATCTCGACAAGCAAAACATCCTTGATACCATTACTTATCTGTCAACCTCGTTCGTTAACCGTTTTTACACCACCTCAGGCGGTGTTGCAGCGTCAAACGGTTTACGAAACACGTGGCAGGGTATGGTCTCGGGTGTGTCTTATGCCAATGTTTCACAATTTACCCATTCTGCTTTTGCCCAGAAGTCTGTTGTGTTGACCATTACTGGTAGCGAAAGTCCTGACGAATGGGTTGTTATCGGTGGTCACCTCGATTCAACGATTGGTTCGGGTACTTCTGAAAACTCCGTTGCCCCCGGTGCAGATGATGACGCCTCAGGTATTGCCACCTTAACCGAAGTTATGCGGGTTTTTCTGCAAAACGGTCAGCCCAAACGCAGCATCAAATTCATCGCTTATGCCGCTGAAGAAGTGGGTTTGCGTGGTTCCAAAGAAATAGCCGAAACTGATGCCGCCAATGGCGTGGATGTGGTCGGGGTTTTGCAACTGGATATGACCAACTATGTCGGTTCAAACAACGATATTGTGTTCATGACCGATTACACCAGCGCTGATCAAAATAGCTATCTCACCGATATTCTTGACGAATATCTGCCACAGGTGAACTACAGCCTTTCCACCTGTGGTTACGGTTGTTCTGATCACGCCTCATGGACCAACAATGGTTACCCGGCATCAATGCCTTTTGAGACGACGATGAACACCATCAACCCGTACATCCATTCAAGTAACGATACCTTGGCCAACATGGATACCAGTGGTGAACATGCACTGAACTTTGCCAAAATGGCGCTGGCTTATGCCATCGAATTGACCAATGCCGATGCATCAGAGCCACCAGCAGATAGCGTGTTAGAAAACGGTGTTTCTCAGTCAGTCTCTGGTGCAACAGGCAGCGAAACCGACTTCACTTACGTTACGCCTTCTGACGTTGACACGGCTTCTTTCTCTATCTCTGGTGGTTCAGGTGATGCAGATATTTACGTCAAGTTTGGCTCAGCAGCAACAACTTCAAGCTATGACTGTCGTCCATACAAAGGCGGTAATAGTGAAACTTGTGATTTCTCAAGTGCAGATGCAGGTACTTACTATGTGATGGTTCAAGGTTACAGCTCGTACAGCACAACTATCGTTGGCAGCCATACAACCTCAGGTGGCGGTGGTGGTACTGGCGGCGACAGTGGCACTGTTACCAATATCAGCGTTGGCGCAAGTTCATGGAACCGCAATACAGTAGTCGTTCCATCAGGTGCGAGCAACTTGGTAATGAGCATTAGCGGCGGTACTGGCGATGCTGACTTGTATACCCGTTTTGGTTCAGCGCCTACAACATCAAGCTATGACTGTCGTCCATACAAGACAGGTAATAGTGAGACTTGTACAGTTGCAAACCCTAACGCTGGTACATACCACATGAGTCTTCGTGGTTATTCAGCAGCGACGGGGGTTACTTTGAGCTGGTCGTATGAGTAAACCTAGGGTTTAATCAAACATAGAGGTGCGTTCTACCAAAACCCCGGCTAACCTTGTTAGCCGGGGTTTTTAACGATTTATGGGTAACCGAAAAGCATTAATGGGGCAGATTCAGATTGATATTATGTATCTCCTAAAATGACCGCCTCAAATCTTCTCTTCTTAAAATCTCAATATTTTCTTCTGAGACATTCGAGCTTTTACTTAAAAAACGTCGAAAAATATGACTTAGATAAAGTGGCGAATTACTTTTGTTATAATTTTCAGCCCCCAATTTAATGTTGGTGATAGAGGTATGACATGAAAAACAATTATTTACGGATTTTATCGGCATATATTTGAGATGATCGCCTGCTGAACTTTGGAAAAAAGTCTCCATGGTGATATTAAATGCCGCTACAGACCCCCTCACCATAGCACCGGGAGAGGCATTTTTTATACCATTACCAAGACTGGTAATCTTTTTAGCGATAGCAGCTTCCGTCATTCCATCTGTATCCAGCCAAATGGAACCGTTATAAAAATAGTTTTTCCATACCCCATCTAAATTATTACGAACATACGTGTTGAGCGTTTTGATGTTGTTATAGTTTACTGGTTCATTTTGGCTTGATTTAGTAAACATGCCTCTGGAACCAGGAGAACCGAGTGTATACTTCGGTACGCCGTAATTAAAAAGTGTAAATACATTCTGGGGCTTAAATGGTGCAGATTGATTAAAAGTAATATCATCGTTGTTGGCACGATATCCTTGTTTATAAAAAAGTTTTTGATTCGATGAGGTAACCGGATATAAATAACCATTTCCTTGATCCGGATAAGAAAAAGAAAATTGCGGTGCCATGCCATTATCTTCAAATGCCGCGTGTTCAAATGTTGCCCAAATAAATTCAGGATGATTTTTTACCACGCCCACAACATGCATGCCCAATAAAGCGACTTGCTCTTTTGAGCCTTTGACTATTGCTTCTCTAATATAGTAGTTGCTTCGTTTTTCCTCAGGAATGGCGTTTTCATTTATCCAGGAGATTTTTAACTCAAGAGATCCAACTGGAAAGACAAAGTCATTATTGACGACTGATGGCTCAGCAATAATTTGATCTTTATATAATTCTGCAGAATCCTGAAGAATATCGTTGGTGTGAATCGAATAATAAACGGTATGAGAAGTATCATCTGTACTATATTTAGGGTTAGATAATAATACACCACCATCAGCCTGCGTAGAATCTGTCAACACCAGGGAAACATCATCAATGGGTGTTACAGGCATCATATTGTTATCGACTAATGAAAGATGATTTTCAAATAAAACAGTGCCATCTTGCATTGGTTTAGTCAGCCATAAAAACTTTTGCCATGACCATTGATGAAAGATAATATTCGTTGTCGAATCCACATCAAAGGGACTGCCGTTTCCTTCGCAGGGTGGCTCAGTCTCATCGTGAGGAAACAAATTACTACCGCATTCACTGTCTATTACTGATCTATTTTCATAGGTATGACGCATTTCAGTCTTCGATGTCATTAATTCACATCCAACTAGAATAAAAAGACTGCATACTGCAAGAATAATACTTATATTTTTTTTCATGGTAACCTCATGGTTTTATATCGACATTGACTAGGTGCTGGTCTGTTCTGATTCACGACTCAAAAACACTTTAATCATAATTTCGATCCTGTTGTTTATACGTTTTTGCAAAATGTACGTTGGCTAAAAAGTTGCTCAGCCTGCAGGCTGAAGCGTTCATCGATTGTCAGCGTGAGCAACCTCTTAAAAACAAGATTACTGGAATTGAATGAAAAAACTATTACACCACCATTACAGCAAATTCATCTACCGACTTAGAGTCCCTGAAGGAAGCTGTATTTGTGATGTACTTGTCAATAAACGTGTCATGAATTTCACCAGACACATCTGCCTTGTTATGAATGATCACGCGTTGAAACTTATCCTGAGAATCAACTTGGTTGACGCCGATACCCGCCTGTTTTCGAACTTGTCGATCACCAGCACGGTGATATTTTTGCAGGGTTTGTAAGTCTGGAGTACCTGCCTTTTAGTTCCACAGGCACGACCACAAAAATTGAACTATAGTTACTATTTGCTCGCCAAAATGTGCAATAAATGCGTTTTGACCAGTGGCACACCTACCACTCTGGTCCTAGATAACCCATAAATTGAAGCGTCATGGACACAACATGAATAAAGACAATAAAGCGACCATTTTGGTTGTCGACGATGCGCCAGAAAACATCGATGTATTAACCAGCCTGTTGCGTGAGCAATACAAAGTCAAAGCAGCTTTAAACGGCAAGTTGGCTTTGCGTATTGCTGCGGGTCGGCATAAACCCGACCTGATTTTGCTCGACGTGATGATGCCGGACATGGACGGCCACGAAGTCTGTCGTCAGCTCAAGCGTAATGGAGAAACCTCGGGTATTCCGGTGATCTTTGTCAGCGCAAAATCAAAAACCAGCGATGAACAGACAGGATTTGCCCTCGGTGCCGTCGACTACATCACCAAACCGATCAGTCCGCCGCTGGTATTGGCGCGGGTCAGAACCCATCTGGCACTCTATGATCAGGCTCGCCATTTAGAAAAATTGGTACAACAACGCACCGCGCAGTTAAACGAAACACGCGCAGAAATCATTCGCCGCCTCGGTCGGGCTGCTGAATTCAAAGACAATGAAACCGGCATGCACGTTATTCGTATGAGCTGGTTTTCACGTTTTTTAGCTGAACAAATCGGTAAGCCCGAAGATTGGTGTGAATTGCTTTACAGCGCTGCGCCAATGCACGACATCGGCAAAATAGGCATACCAGACCGGGTGCTGTTAAAACCTGGCAAACTTGATGCAGAAGAATGGGCAATTATGCAACGTCACGTGCAATACGGTGTCGAAATCATAGGTGACCACCCATCTCCCCTGCTGCAATTGGCCAAAGAGGTGGCCATGTATCACCACGAAAAGTGGGATGGCAGCGGTTACCCCAACAAAATCAAAGGTGAAAGTATCCCGTTATGTGCCAGAATTGTCGCCATTGCCGATGTATTCGATGCCCTGACCAGCGAAAGACCCTATAAACGAGCCTGGAGTGAAGACGATGCAATCGCTTTGCTGCAAAACGAAGCGGGCAAACATTTCGATCCTGCTCTTATCCCCTTATTCATTCAATGCCTGCCCAAAATCAGAGCAATACAAAAACAATATCACGAAGAATTTTAGGCCATCATTTATGCATTTCTTTCACCGGGACGGTATTGACCTGTACAACAGACTCGGTAAGGTCTTGGCGTTATTCGTCAGCCTGTTGGGCGTTGTTGTATTGGTCGGTTGGACTACCCATAACACCACTTTAATTCAAGTCAGTCCGCATTTGGTGCCTATGCAATACAATACTGCGCTGGGATTTGTACTTTGCGGGTTAGGCACTTACGCCCTGCTCATTGAACAGAAAAACCTGACCAGCACAGTGGCTTTGATATTGATAACCTTGGGCATTGCCACATTAAGCCAGTATATCTTTGGCGTCGATTTTGCGATTGACGAGTTGTTTATGCGCCACTATATCGACCTCAATGTTTCCCATCCCGGCCGCATGGCTCCCAATACCGCGCTGTGTTTTGCGTTGTGCGGCCTGACACTGTTTTTCGCGGTACACAAACCTTCTATCTATACCAGCGCTATATTGGCGGCAATCATCCTGGCATTGGCCGTTGTGGCTTTTACCGGTTACTTGATGAAAGTAGAGACAGCTTACGGCTGGGGTAAACTGACCAAAATGGCAGTACATACTTCGGTCGGTTTCCTTGTCACCGGCATGGCGCTGATGCTTCATCCGCTGGTTCTTTCGATAAAACGTGAAAAGAACAGTTTACGCTGGCTTGTCGCCCCAATCACCATTACCGGTTTGTCCATATCCGTGATGTTATTTCAGTCGTTGACACAAAGTAACGCAGCAAGTCAATTATTGACCAGCTCCTATGCTGGTGAAGCGATACTGGTATTTGGTTTATCACTCACCGCACTGGTTTGTTACGCATTGGTGCAACAATCGCGCAGAGACAACGCCAACCTGGGTAGAATCGCCATTTATGCCAGTATTTATTTGGGTGCTTTGTTGTCTTTTTCGGTGTTCCAGTTAACACTGCAAAACGCGCAAGAAACCATTAAAGTGAATTTTGTCACCAAAGCGAAGAATCGGGTGCAAGCCATTAAGCTGTCTATAGAGCCCTATTTTGAAACTCTTTACACCGTGCAAACCGCCTTTCACGCCAATCCAAACATCGACCGGGCCAAATTCAAATCACTGGTCACCCGACAAGTTGCACGGTACAAAGCCATAAAAGCGCTCGAATGGGTGCCCAAGGTACCGATATACAAGGTTGATGATTTGTATCAAGCAGCACAAGACAGCGGTTTTGACGATTTTGAGGTGTTCGAATTTGAAAATGGCGAAAAAATTCTCTCCTCAAGCAAATCCCATGATGTGTATTACCCGGTATTTTACGCCGAACCCTATTCGGTCAATCTTAAAGCGGTTGGTTTTAATGTATCCTCAATTGCACATGTTAAAAATGCATTGGACTTATCGTTGATCAACAATAAACCGGCAGTTTCAGGCCGGCTGACGCTGATTGACACTGACAAAAATGGGATATTGATGGTGCTGCCAATCTACAAACCCAATTTAGAAATAAAAACATTGGAACAACGCAAAAAAGCACTGGCCGGTTACGCCATGTCAGTGGTAGATATTGGCCCTATGGTAACTTACAATTTGAACCGCTATATCCAAGTTGGCGGTATTCATATTATTTTCAATGATTTAAGTGCAGCGGGCGCGCAGTTACATGTCCATCACTCTCGTTTGGCCAGCGCAATCCCTCTGGCGAAAGTAGACCACAAGAAAGCTCTGATTTATAAAACTCAGCTAAAAATGGGGGTCAAGGATTGGCAGATAACCGTCATAGCCGCCGACCCACAACAATATGCTGTCAACATGGTAGAGTTAATCCCCCTGCCAAACACCATTTTCTTGCTTTCACTGTTATTGGCCTATTATCTACACAGTAGCCTGACTAAGCAGGTTGAGCGTGAACAACTGCTCAATTACCAAAGTGCCTTGCTCGAAGCCATGCCCAATCCGGTTGTGGTAAAAGACAAACAGTTGAAAATCAAGGCCGTTAACAAAGCATTCGAAAAGGCATTCGGCATAAAGCGCGAAGATATTTTGGGTTCTGATTTGCTTAACACCGACTTTTTTCCGGAAGACGTTCGTGAACAGTTTTTTCAGGAAGACCGGTATTTGATTGAACATGGCGGCGATTGCAACCGCGAAATGCAATTACGCTTTGGTGATGGTTGCCTCCACGACGTGCTCTATATGAAAACCGCATTTGAATTGGCGGGTAAACCCCAGGGGGTTATCGCTCTGACCGTCGATATGACCGTTCAGCAAAGACAAAAACGCCAGACCGATGCGATTTTTCAGAACCTCACCGATGGGGTCGGCCTGCTC
>JABSOG010000328.1 GCA_013216025.1 Algicola sp.
GCGCATTAGAAAGCCATGTTGAATACCTTAAAACCCACGGTAAATTGCACTATGCCTGTAAAGGCCCTGACATGGGTGATACCGGCAATTTCTTCTTTGTACCGCGACTGTACGAAATCAAAGATTTGTCGGTGTTAAAAGAAGAAGTCTTTGGTCCAGTGGTTCACATTGTGCGCTTTAAAGGCAAAGACATCGACAACGTCATCGACCAAATCAACGGCACCGGTTTCGGATTAACCATGGGCATTCACACCCGTATTGAAGAGAAAAGTCGTTATTTGGCTCAGCGTTCACGCGCAGGCAACATTTACATCAACCGCAACATGATAGGCGCTGTAGTTGGCGTTCAACCTTTTGGTGGTCGTGGCCTTTCAGGCACTGGTCCTAAAGCAGGTGGTCCGCTTTACCTAACTCGGTTGGTTAAAGAAAAGTCTAAAATTGCCCAAAAGACCCTGACCGACATACAATTATCGAGCCTCGAAGCGAGCTTTGACACCAGTGAAAAGGCAGCAAGCGAAGTCTCCAAGATGATGGCGAAGGCCAAAAAGGATGAATTCAACTGGTCTAGTGCGACTTTGAACCTACGAACTTCGGTGGTACGTCAAATGCTGGCATCATTGACCTCAAAACACAGCACGGGTTATCAGGATGCATTAGCTGAGGCTCGCGCCCAATTGTTAATGATAGAAAGCAAACTGGCCGCCCCCAAGGTTCTACCGGGACCAACGGGAGAATCGAACAAGTTGTATCTTGAATCTCGTGGCATCGTGGTGTGTCTACGCGACAGCGATACTTCTTTTGATTTTTGGTTGATGTCCATCATCACCGCATTGGCTGCCGGTAATACGGTGATTGCCTTGGTTGACGAAAAACACATGGCCCAAGCTCAAGGTTGTTACAAGGCACTGCAAAAAACCGGCATCAAGCCGGGTATTTTCCAGATAGCCCGTTTATCGCAAACCAGCTTGTTACTGAACCACGAGCATCTTGGCGGTGTGGTTATCGACAGTCAAAGCGCAATGAAAAAATGGACCGGCGTGCAATTAGCCGCCCGCGAAGGAACGATTTTACCGTTGATTACAGCCCAGTCGAATCAGGAGTTGTTCTATCGATTGGTGACTGAGAAGACCATCACAATTGATACGACTGCGGCCGGTGGTAATGCATCGTTGATGACGATGACGCCAGAGGACGAGTGATAAAAGCACTTTATAAAAGTTACCAGTGCCTGTCATTGACCACGGTTTATCACCCAAGGTCTAATGTTCAGGCACTTAGCGCAGTTAATGCTTATAAATTCAATTGAATAACGTTAGAATACCCGGCATTGTTTCCGGGTATTTTTTTGCCTGCTTTACTTTTTACCCACTTTACTATGATAAAAGACAAACCTTTGCTAGTTTTAAGGGGCGGAGTTTAGAGTTTACTTTTTTGCAAACAACCCACCAGGCGGTTTTTATGTTACAGCGCGTAGCCATTGACAATTTACAGATTGGCATGTATGTCGAAGCTGTGACCAAGCAAAAAGGTGCAATAAAAATCAAAACCCAAGGCCGGGTTGGTTCACAAAAAATCATCGAAAAATTGCGACAACAAGGTATTTTAGAACTGGCCGTCGACCCCGATAACGTCATAGAGCAGCCCAAAGCAGCACCCGAACCAGAACCCGTTGAAGCCAAAGAAGAACCCGCCAAAGAATACGACCCCAAAGAACGCACCAGCTCATTTGATCAAGAAATTCTCAAGGCATCTAAACTCTATACCCAAGCCAAAAAGCTGCAAAAAAAGGTGTTTAGCGATGTTAAGGCCGGGCGAAAGATCAATTGTAAAGACATGGAAACCGTTGCTGACGGTTTTATCGACTCGGTTTTCAAAAACCAAGACGCCCTGACCTGCATGACCCGCATTCGCGAAAAAGACGCTTACTTGCTGGAGCATTCGGTCAACGTGTCTATTTTGATGACCATATTCGCCAAACACATGAAACTCGACAAAAAGCTAATCCACGAGTTGGCCACCGGTGCCTTGTTACACGATATCGGAAAAATCAAAATCGACGATAAAGTGTTACACAAACCCGGTAAATTGACCCCACAAGAAACAATAGAAATGCAGCGTCACGTAGTGTTCAGTAAAGAAATACTCGAAGAGGCTGGTGACATTTCTCCTGTGAGTATGGATATTGCGTCCAACCACCATGAACGACTGGATGGCAAAGGATATCCCCGAGGATTAAGTGGCGAGCAAGTGAGCCAATACGCCCGAATGATTAGCATTGTCGACGCCTACGATGCAATGACCGCCGACCGTTGTTATAAAAACGGCATGAACCCCATCACGGCATTCAAACGATTAATGAAAGAAACCAAAACCTGCTTTGACGCCAAGCAAGTGGGGATGTTTATTCAAGCCATTGGGGTACACCCGGTCGGGACTCTGGTAAAACTAAAAAGCCAAAAGCTGGCGATAGTAACCCAAACCAACTTTGTCGATCCGCTAAAACCGATTGTCAAAGTGTTCTATCACGCCAAGTTTAATCATTACACCGAAATTAAAGATATTGACTTGACCCATAACAAGGATGAGATTGAGAGCTGCGTCAAACCCGAGAACTTTAAGATAGACCTTGGCAAGTTTTTTCAGACTGCTGTGTTGCGTTAGAGCCGAGGTTTGATTAGCCCTGCGGGTTGGGCGCTTCGCGCCTGCTACGCACCAAGGTCAAAAGATCTTAACACGGAGACACGGAGGGGCGGAGGAAAGAAAGAGGGTAAGTCAAAAGCACAAACACAAACACAAACACAAAAAACAATAAGTAAGCGACAAACAATTGAAACACCATCTGCAATCAACTTTACCCAATAACCACTTTGTATTTTCCCTCTTTTAATCTTTTGATTTTTATTTTCCTCTTTCTTTACTCCGTGACTCCGTGCCTCCGTGTTGAAGCTCTTGACCTTAAAGCCGAAGGCGTCAGGCGAAGCCAAAAAAGTTAAAGCGCGCCAGCCTCTTCAAACTCAATACCATTTTGATTATTTTTCAAAGCCACGCAAATCCGTATCCGCTCCAGCGTCTTGTCCAGATTACGCTGGGCACCCGGGATATGCGCCGTTTGCTCATTAAAAAATGCCTCTAGGTCTGCCGCATCTTCTAGCGTACAAAAACCGCTACCAACGATTGGCGTGTAAGCCAAGACCATTTCGGGCAATACTGTTGACAGCACGGCAAAGTAGGTTTTTAACCATTCGTACACCGCGTGGTGATTTTCTTTGTAACGCATCTGCGCACCAATTAAGTATCCACGCTCGTTATTTTTCACCGACAACGACAATATCATGCTTCTCACTTCATCTGCCAAGTCAGGCTCAGTCGTTGAACCCAATGCCCGCAAACCCGCCCGGCGAAATACCGAGTCACTAGAATCATCAATCATCTCGTTCAGGGCATCAAAGTAAGGTCTACCCAGCATCTGCACACCCACGGTTAATGCCGCCCCGGCCAAATCTTGATTGATCACGGTTTTATCCAATTGATTGTCGCCCTCAAAACCAATGTAAGCTTTGGCGACGACCAATAACTCGCTTCTCAAGTTAGGTTCTTTTACTCGCAGCGCCATAAAGTTGACGATATTTCGGCGCAACAATGAGGTGGCCACCGGGTTGTTCTTATCGTCTTGTGTATCGGCCTTAAGACCCAGCCTGTCGAGAATTGGCCGGTATAAATAGTCGAGATAGACCGCCAGCTGTTCTTTTTCGCTGGGGGTTGCAATATAGTTGGCAATGAATTGCAGTTCGCCGATGGGCGTGGTGATCAAATCCCAATCTTGCTCTTGAGTGAAAGGTTTGACCGCTTTGACATAATAACTGGCGTCAATATCGCCTGCCCTGAACGCCGCCGCCAGATTATTGGCCACCGAATATTTTTCTGACACCGACAGTTTATCCAGATGTTTCAACAATTGTTGCCACTGCTCTTGATTCATGCTGAAACGATAATAACCGCTTCCCCTGTTATTGGGCATTATCGCCAACGGACAAAAAGGGGTTTCGATGGTCTGCTGCGCCTCGGTCACTATGGTGCAAACCGAAGGCTGAACGCCGTGATTAATGCCAGGGGTGAGGTTGTTGAGCAACGTCAAGCAAACCGGCAAATGCCAATACTGAAGCGGATCACCAGTTGAACCAAGCGGCAAATAACGCGACTGTTTGATGGTGATCTTCGCACCCTGACCCGCCTGACACTGCCAGTCGAGTTCAACCGTGGGCACCCCAGGCTGAGTCAAAAAGCTGAAAAATGCCGCTTTAAGGCCTTTGTTGTCCGCCACATGTTCAATCGATTCGATAAAATCATTGGCGGTGGCATGACCATAGGCAAAACGTTTCATGTGGTATTGAACACCCTTACGAAAGGTTTCGCTGCCTATGAAACGTTCAAACATTTGCAATACGGCACCGCCTTTTTGATAAGTGATGCTGTCAAAGGCACTCATGATGGTATCGTTATTTTGCACCGGCTCTCGTACCTGACGGGCGCTGATTAAGGCATCTTCTTTCATCACATAATGCCCCTGCCTCACCGAAGCTCGGCTGAATTCGAACTTGGGGTTCCACTCATTCATTGCCCGATTGGCCATCCAGGTAGCAAACGCTTCATTCAGCCACAGGTCATCCCACCAAGGCATGGTCACCAGATTGCCAAACCATTGATGCGCCAATTCGTGGGCATGGATGCTGGCATATTGGCGCTGCTGCGAAAAAGTCGGCGAATCGCCCAGTAACAATAACCGCTCACGATAAAGGATAAGTCCGGCGTTTTCCATGCCCCCCGCGCCAAAGTCGGGCACAGCCACTAAGTCGAGCTTTTCATAAGGGTAAGGCGTGCCAAAGTAAGACTCTAACGTTTCCAATATGGCGGCGGTATTTTCAAGCGCATACTGCATTTTATCGCCCTTGCCTTTGACACTGATGCCACGCAACGGGATAGATTTTTTGCGAATATCGCTGGGCGCGATATCATCAAATTCAACCACGTCAAAATCACCCACAGCAAAAGCCACCAGATAAGTGGGCAGCGGTTTGGTTTGGGCAAAAGTCAGTTGTTTGTAACCATCATCCAGCAACTTTTCACTTAGTTGCGGAGTATTGGCAAACCCTTTTTGGTCTTGCTTTATCTCTAAAACAACGTCAAATGGCACTTTAAAACGGGGTTCGTCAAAACTCGGAAACGCTTTGCGGGCATAAGTGGCTTCAAACTGGCTGAAAATGTACGACAGTTCGTTTTCTTCGACCTTATACAGCCCCGTCAGCTTGGTATCAAAAGGGGCATTGAAATGTATCTCTAACTCGGCGACTTGTACTGGGATAGTCTCGTTGGCGGTTAATCGTACCACCCCAGAATCGCCCATTTCTTTATAGTTCAGTGCGACCGTGCCGCGTTTGCCGTGCAATACCACTTTGTCGGCATTGATGCTTTCGCCGTGCAGCCAAATCTCTATCACTGGTTTGATGATATTGACTTTAATTTTGACCACGCCGCTAAAGTAGTCTGAATAGGGGTCGATACGGAGGGTCAGGTGATAACCCAGTGGTGCAATATTATCGGGCAGTTGCCCTTGCGGCGACGAACGTTTTTCGGCCGACAGGGTACGATTATCAATAGTCGAATAAATTTGAAAACAAAATAAACCCACTGCAACGATAATTAAAAAAGTAAAAAAGTGCTTCCACTTATTCATCATGAAACCTATAAACATCTGAGGGGTTAAGGATAATACAGGGCTGATTTGATGTCAGCGGTTTGCACCGTACAAACTGGTAAACTTGGGGCTGATTGTGTTACCAATTGTTGCTATGGTGTTTTTGGGCGGTGGCTTTGTTGTTGGCTGGTGGTACGGAGGCTCCGCAAGGGGGTCAAAGCAATTGAACTTGTCGAAAAAAAAAGAATTTGCTCGACAAGCTCAATAGCACTGACCCCAGCTGGAGAAGACTGGCAGGAGTACCACCAGCCGGGGTCAGTGCTAAATAAAGTTCGTGGACAGCTTGCCTGTCCCTAAGTTTATTTTGCTTTGACCCCATTGCTAGCCTCCGTACCACCGGCCTCTAACAATTCCCAGCCCCATTGCTAGCCTCCGTACCACCAGCCCCTAACGAAGTCCTGATCCTAAATAGACTCAAGTGCGTCACTCAGCTTACTCACCCCAATCACCTCCATGCCCTCAATAGGCACTTTGGGCACATTGGCCTTCGGCACGATGGCGCGGGTAAAGCCATGTTTGGCGGCCTCGGCGATACGCTCTTGCCCGCTCGGTACCGGACGAATCTCACCCGACAGCCCCACCTCACCAAATACCACCAAATTCTGCGGCAGCACCTGATCTCTAAAACTCGACACCAAGGCCAGTAATAACGCCAAATCAGCGCTGGTTTCGGTGACTTTTACCCCACCCACCACATTGACAAACACATCTTGGTCACTCATCTGCAAGTTACCATGACGGTGCATTATCGCCAGCAGCATTGCCAGCCGGTTTTGATCCAGGCCGACACTGACT
Organism: Algicola sp.; assembly: GCA_013216025.1. Lineage (GTDB taxonomy): Bacteria > Pseudomonadota > Gammaproteobacteria > Enterobacterales > Alteromonadaceae > JABSOG01. Next base: position 6,548 of record JABSOG010000328.1, read on the forward strand.
CGACGTGGATTACCCAGCTGGGAGTGATCGGCCAGTGCTTGAATTTCTACCAGCAATGGCCGGGTCCCTTCCCAAATCACCATTACAGTACTGCCCGGCGAATGCTGCTCGGCGCGGTTGAGGAATATTGCCGACGGATTTTTGACTTCTTTAAGACCGGTGCCGGTCATGGCAAAGACACCCAATTCATTAACCGCACCAAAGCGATTTTTGTTGCCTCGCAGCGTTCTAAAACGGCTGTCGGTAGTGCCTTCAATCATGACTGAGCAGTCAATACAATGCTCCAGTACTTTGGGTCCCGCCAAAGATCCATCTTTGGTGACGTGACCGACCATGATAATGGCGACATTGTTGAGTTTGGCAAAACGGGTGATATAAGCCGCCGATTCTCGGACCTGTGACACCGAACCCGGGGCCGAGGGCACATCTGCCATGTGCACCACTTGAATTGAGTCGATAACGATGATCGCCGGTTTTTCTTTTTCGGCTCTCATGCAGATGGTTTCAACACTGGTTTCGGCCAGCATTCTGAGTTTATCGGTCGGTAACTTTAGCCGCTGAGCGCGCATCGCAATTTGCTGTAACGACTCTTCGCCCGTGACATACAGGGCATTCATTGTTTTGGCCAGCATACACATAACCTGCAACAGCAAGGTACTTTTGCCAGCGCCCGGTTCACCGCCAATTAAAATCGACGAGCCTGGCACCACGCCACCACCAAGCACCCGGTCGAATTCGGTGAAACCAGTTGAAAAGCGAGGCAGTTCTTGCAAATCGATGCTGTCGAGGGTTTGCACTTCAGATTGTAGTGCCCCGGCATAACCTTGCAGGGCGGTGTTACGTTTTGCCGCTGGCGAGACACCGGTTCTAAACTCAGATATGGTGCTCCAAGCCTTGCAATCACCGCACTGGCCCTGCCAACGCAAATATTCTGAACCACAATCTGTACATACGTAAGCGACTTTAGCTTTGGCCATGAGGTTGATACCCTATATTGTGATAATGATTAAACCTTAAAACTTAAGGCACGGTAATTGCTTGTTATGTATAAAGAGCGTGTAAAAAGCATGTAAAGAACTGCATAAGAGCGTGTAAACAGCGGCGACACAGTAGCGCATTAGACACAAACACTTTACGATTAACCCGTAAAGTGTTAATTTTTTGACACATTAACCAATATCATTATGGCTGTCAATTTATCTCAATCAGGTGAACCCATACTAAAAAATGAATAACAAGGTCATAGCCCAATATCAATATATCATCGAACAGTTGGTGCCTGTAGTGCAGGCGCCCGACTTTGATGATCTGTTTAGAGCTATGACCGGCGACATCTCTAAACCCCATCAGTTTCAACTCAAAATGGAGCTCAATCGGCTCAAACAAGCCAGCCCCCGTCCTGTTGACTTACGAGGTCATGTTAACGGCATAGTTGCCCCATACGAACACGACGGCAAAACCCATCACATGGATCCCGTTGGCATCGAGGTTTTTGAACGCGAAGTGCGTCATTACGGCAGCTTTACCGTTGGGGTTTTTGAAAAGGCCAATGCTGGCGAGAATAACTTTAGGGTTCTGCATCAAAAAGAAAAAGCCGCAATGCAGGCTGAAAAAGATGCCGCCGTTGAACAGAAGAAACAAAAGCACAAGCAACGAAATAAATCCTCAACCGCACCTGTGGTGGTCGATGAAGAAGATGAACAGACCATTGTTTCGTTTAATGCCAACAAAATTCAGTTTCAAAGTTATGCCATTCGTTCTGAAGAGCGAATGAACTATTCAATCTCCATCGAAGTCAGATTTGGTTCCGATGAAACCCTCAAAGCCACCAGCTCAGATTTGTCGGTCAGTGGTTGTAAAATCAAGATCCCCCAAGATGTCGAAGTGCACCCGGGTGAACTTATCAGACTGCATTTTCGCGGGCTTGAAGAAGAATTTGCATTGGGGGTAGCTGATGGGATCGAATATGAAGTAATCGCAACAGAATTTCAGGATATGTTGCAGTACGTCAGAATGAAACGCACCTA